>JANNWK010000087.1:0-2816 GCA_031408355.1 Myxococcales bacterium | reverse complement strand
GGCTTCTTCCAGGTCGATGCTCCGCCCGGCGAGTACACCCTCGTCATTTCCGTGCCGGGCTACGTGACCCAGCGCCGCGCGGTGATCGTCCAGAAGAACGGGGTGGTCGTCATCAACGCCGACCTCGCCAAGGAGAAGTAGCGGTGTGGCGATCTTGCCTGCGCTCGCTCTGCCTGGTGCTGGTGTTATTGACCAGCACCCTCCTGGTCGGCTGCACCAAGTGCAGTGGCGATTCCGACGATGTGCTGGCGCTGCTGCAGGCCAAGCAGGGCCGAGTCGAGCGGGATTTTGCGGCCAAAGCCGAGGCTTTCGAGCCAGCCCCGCTGAACGCGGCCTTCCGCGTCGGCGACGCTGTCCGGACCGACGCGGGCGCCCAAGCCACCCTCCGGCTCAGCGACGGCAGCGATCTCAAGCTCGAGCCTTCGACCTTGATTCGCTTCTTCGAGCACCCGCCGGGCGAGCCCGGCCAGCGGCTGGAAATCGAGATGGGCGAGGCTACCTTGCAGATCGGCGACCGCCCGCTCGCGCTCCAGACCGGCGTGGGACGCGCGCGCATCGAGGCCAAGAGCCGAATCAAGCTGAGCGCCACCGGCCGCGGCGTAAGGTTTGATCTCGCGATCGGCGCCGCCCAATTCGAAACCCAACGCGGCCCGGTGAAGCTGACGGCGGGTGAGCAGCTCGAACTGGCAAAGGGCGGCGCGACGGTGGCCGCCGCACCTGCTGGCTCAACCAACGTGGCCCAGTCGCCGCAAGCGCCCGCGCCGACGGAAGTCGCGAAGGCCGACGGCGAAGTCAGCGCGCAAATTGAGGGTGCGGGCGCGAGCGTCCGTGCTCCGGGGGCCAAGCAGTTCGCGCCCCTCGCGCCGGGCCAGCAGCGCCTCGCTCAAGGCAGTCAGCTGAGGCTCGACGCTGGCACGACAGCGCAGCTGCGCCGCGGCGCGGAAGCGGCACGACTGGAAGGCGCCGGCGACTTCGTGGTGGGAGGTCCGGATTCGCTCGTGCGCGCAAGCAGCGGAGCGGTGAGCGTGGCGCAGTCTGGAAGCCAGGTGAAGATCCGGGTGCCTGGCGGCAGCATTACGGTGGAGGCCAACGCTCGTGCCGCCGTGCGGACTGGCCGAAACGAGACGACCGTGAACGTGAGCGGAGGCAGCGCCGCACTTCAGACGGAGACCAAAACGCAGACGCTCTCCGCCGGTGAGGAAGCCTCGGTCGACGCCCGGGGCCGTATCACGCTCACCCGGGGCCGTGGGCCTTCGGTGATCGACCTGCTGATGGGCTCGGGCGACTCGCTCGTCCTGCATGACCCCCGGCCACCGACGGCCATCGGCATCACGGTCGCGAGCAAGTGCCCGTCCGGCGCGGTCGTAGCGCTGGGTTCGCGTGCGGGCGCGCGCTCGTTTGGCGAGGGAACCGTCAAGCTATTGGTCCCGGCTGGGTCGCACAAATACCGAGTGCACTGTGCCGTGGACGGCCAGGAGCAGGAGGCCGTAGTCGACGAGGGGATGCTCACGGTCCTGCGCGATTCCGGGACGCGGCAACTCGCCCGGACGGCCCCCATGACGCGAGTCGACACCGACGGACGCAACTACACCGTGCTCTATCAGACCCTGATGCCCAAGCTCTCGGTGCGCTGGCCCGATGCGCCGAAGAGCGGCAGCTATCGGCTTGAAGTCAGCTCGCCCGGCGGCAAGAAGCTTTCGTTGCGCAGCGCAACCGCCGCACACACGTTCGCGCCAGGTTCGTTGCTCGAGGGCGTTCATCAACTGCAGTTCTGGACGGATGGCGCGTCCAAGTCCAAGCCGACGAGCTTGAAGATCGGGTTCGACAACGCGGCGCCAACGGCCAGCTTGACCTCACCGGCCGAGGGGGGATTTGCGGCCGGCTCGAGCGTGCAGGTTTCGGGCTCCGCCTTACCTGGCTGGTCGGTTTCGGCGGGAGGCGTCGAACTGCCCCAGGATGACCAGCATCGCTTCTCGGGTAGCGCGGCGACCGCGCCTGGGCAGCGCGGACTTTTGGTGCGCTTCGCTCATCCGCAGCGCGGCGTGCACTCGTACCTCAGGCGCAGCGCGGGAGGCGGCTCCTGACGACCCCGTCGAACGATCTCGTCGGCAAGGTGCTGCTGGGCCGGTACCGCGTCGTGAGTCCGCTCGGCCAAGGCGGCATGGGTATCGTTTACCTTGGGCGCGTGGAAGGTGCGGCCGGCTTCGCCAAGCCTGTCGTGATCAAGACCATCAGTCCGCACCTCACGGCGGATCCGACGATGGATCAGCTATTTGCTCGAGAAGCGCGGATTTTATCGCACCTCCAGCACCCGAACATCGTCAGCGTCGTCGATTTCGGCCGCACGGAAAGCGGCTACGTCATGGTGCTCGAGTACGTGCATGGCTACCACCTGGGACAGTGGAACCGGTACGTCAGGAGAAAATCGCGGCGCCTCTCGGTTGAGAACGCCGTCTATGTCATCGGCCAGGTTTTGGACGCGCTCGACTGCGCCCACACGCTCAAGCGGGCGGATGGCTCAGACCTCACCATCGTTCACCGCGATGTTTCGCCTGCCAACATCCTCATCGACCTCTTCAGCAGCGTGTAGCTCTACGACTTCGGCATCGCGCGCATGTCGGAGGACGCCGGCGAGTACCGAACCCAAGAAGGAACCTACAAAGGCACCATCTCCTTTACGGCTCCGGAGCTCCTGCAGGGGCACGCGGCCACCCCGACCAGCGACGTCTACGCCACCGCCGTGATCTTGTACCAGCTACTGGCTGGCGAGAACCCTTTCACGGGCAAGGAACTCCGCGAAACGCTGCACCGGGTGC
>JANNWK010000086.1:0-1709 GCA_031408355.1 Myxococcales bacterium | reverse complement strand
TGCGCCTCGCGGAATGCCTCGGGGTCAGTGGGCTTCAGGTTCTCGCGCGCCATCTTGAGGTAGGCCTCGCGCGCTTCCACCAACTTGCCGAGCTTCTCGCTGGAGCGCGCGATGTAGAGCAGGTGGGGCAGCGCGTGCACGAGCCGCTCGGCGTTTTGAAACAGACCGAGCGCCTCCTCGTAGCGACCGGCGTCGAAGGCGTCGCCGCCCTGGTTGGCAGCGGCGCGCGCGGCCGCGCGCTCCTGATCGCTTTGGGCTTGGACTGGGGCCGCACGGAGCAGCAGCAGACCAAGGAGCGCCAGAAAGCCTAGACGCCGGGCGACGGTGCCGCGTGGCGCCCGGGCTACCCCGCGGTGGCGTCGGCGCCGGACCAGCCCGAGGCCCAGCAACAGCGCCGCTGCGAATACGCCGAAGCCGCCGCTCGGTTTGCCGAGCGAGCAACCGTTGCCGCCCGTCAGGACGGCGCGCGCGGTGCCCACGTTGCTCGAGACGGACACAAGCTCACGAGGGTTAGCGCCATCGGCGTTCATGATCATGAGAAAGGCCCTGCTGGGGCGCTGACTGGCTTCGACCTTGGAGTTGACGACCGTCCTGGCCCAGACGATCTGCTTGCCATCGGCGGTCCAGCGGGCGCCATTGTTTGCGTCGGTTCCCTCGCCATACAATAGCTCCGCATTGCCGCTGCCGTCGGCGGCAACGCGGAGGAGGTTGCTCGCGCGGGCGCCCACAGTCGCGGCGGTGTCGTCAAGCCGACGCATGAACAACACCTGCGAACCGTCCGGTGAAATATCGAAGTCTTGACAATCCGGCGCCGGGCCCGTGATCCGCACGTTGCTGACCGAGACGCGCAAGCAGCTGTATTTGTCGCCGCCAAGATCTTTGAGCAGAAACAAATTGGTGGGGTCCGAGATGGCCACGGGAAGTGCCGAGATGATCAGCCCCGCCGCGCTCATCCCCACCTGGTTGATCTTGAAGAAGGGCGAGACCACCTCGCCGCAGTTGGTGAGGATCTTGCGCTTGAGCAGGTTGTTGAAGCCGTCCGCCTCGTCCGGCGCCGTGTAGATGACCTGATCGCCGTTGTCGTCCAGCTCGAGCCAACCCACGGTGGCGTCATCGATCCAGAACGGAGGCGCGATGGTCAGCGTGTGGCTATTGGCAGCCCCAGCTGGCCGCACGATGCGAATGGCCGTCCCCTGCGAAGTGGCCGTCACGACCTCGCGAGCCGTGTAGAAGGCGACGCGCCTGCCGTTGGGCGAGAAGCGCGGCAGCCGGCCGGCGGTGATTTCCGGGGGCTTCTCTTGATCGCAGTCGGTGGCGCTCGAAGCCAGCTGCAGCAGCTTAGGGGCGTTCGGGCCCGCCGGATCCATCCGCATGAATGCGAGGCGCGAAGGCTGCATCGGGTCGCTGCTGTAAAAGCTGTCGATATCGAATTGACCGACGTCCGAAAGCGCTCTTAACCAAGCGTGCTCATTGGCCGCCGGCTCCGTGAAGAAACAGCCGAGTTCTTTGCCACCCGTTCCGTCCGACTTCACCAAGGTCGGCGTGCGCGTCGAGCCACTGGCGTTGCCGCTGACCGCAAAGTACGGCACGTCCAGCGTCGGCACCGTGAAAGTCAGCGTGGTGCTGTCGGTCTGCGCGTCGGCGTTCGTGACCGTGAGCCCAACCGTGTAGTCGCCGCCCAGGTCCGGGAAGAACGTCGGCGCCGACGA
>JANNWK010000085.1:0-1513 GCA_031408355.1 Myxococcales bacterium | reverse complement strand
ACGCGCCCCGGATCGGTGGCCTGCGTCGCGCCGCCCGAGCTCGAGCCGCCGCCTGGCTGCCCCGGACCGATGGACGGCCCGTTGCCGTCGGCCGCCCCCTCCAGTTGTCCGTTGCAGGAGAGCGAGCCGGCCAGCATGAGCGCCAGCGCGCCCCAACTCGGCCGGAGGTAGGTGGGGGTAGGTAACGCCATCGCAGATGCAGCGGTCAGCTCACCGCATGTTGGTAGGTGCCGGAAAGTCCATACTCCGTTGGCTGCCGCTGATTTTCCTCGGAAATGCTGGCTCAGACGGACAATGACAGTCGGGACGAACGAGGCTGGGAATTGCCGAAGCGATTCGAGGCAACGTTGAAGCTGCGCTCAGCGTTGCCCCATGTTCCCACGTGATCACCCCGCCAAGCGAATCGGCCGGCAGGACCGCGCGCCTCATCCCGTTCGGCGCGCTGCTCCTCACGCTCGCCGCCTGCCAGGGCCAGCTCAGCGACGGCTCGAGCGAGCCGGGCTCCGGCTCCAGCTCGGCGACGGGCAGGGGCTCGCCTGCGGCGCAGCCCGACGCGGTGCGGCCGAAGGTGGGCACCTTCGCCGGGCCTATCGTGAGCCGGCCATCGGGGGCGAGTCGTTTCGCGCTCTTGAACTCGGGCCAATGGGAGAACTCGGTCAAGGACGCTCTCAAGCTCGCGGCGCCGCTCGGTCTCTCCAAAGCGTTCGTGGCCGCTCCCCTGCGCAGCACCTTTGATACCAACGGCAGCCTGCTGTCGGTCTCGGCGGACGGGTTCCGCGACTATCAGCTAGCGGCTGAGTCGCTGGCCACGACGCTGGCCCACGACCCGGCGCTGCTGGCGCGCTTGGCTACCAAGCTCGGGGACGCTTCCAGTTTGATCAAGAACTTGGGCAAGCGAGCCTTTCGTCGCCCGCTCGCGGACAGCGAGCATTCGCGCGCCGCAGCGCTCTTCGCCCGAGGCGGCGAACTTATCGGGAGCGGCGACGACTTTGCCGACGGTGTTGAGCTCGTCGCCGGCTACCTCTTTCAGTCCCCGCACTTCCTCTACCGTGCCGAACTCAGCAGCACGGTCGTGGACGGGAAGATCCCGCTGAACGGCTACGAAATCGCGGTCAAACTGGCCTACGCACTGACCTCATCCATGCCGGACGACACGCTGCTTGGCGCGGCGGACGCGGGGGCGCTCACGCTGCGTGAGCAGGTGGTCGCGGAGACCCAGCGCTTGCTCGACACGAAGGCTGCTGCCGACGCCGTCGCGAATTTCCATGACCAGCTGTTGGTGATGCGCGAGTTTGAGCAGATCTCCAAGGCGGCGCGTTTTCCGGGGTTCGGCGAAGGCGTGGGCGCCGACCTGAAGGCTGAGGCCCTGGCCTTTGTAAAGGATGTGGTGTTCGCGCAGGACCGAGGCTTCCGGACGCTGATGACGGCGCCGTACACGTTCGCCAACGCGCGGGTGCGCAGTCTGTATGGCCTCGAGAGTCAGGCCCCCGTCGGCGCTAGACCGACCGAGTTC
>JANNWK010000084.1:0-3342 GCA_031408355.1 Myxococcales bacterium | reverse complement strand
GGGATCGCTGGGCTCGACGGCCTGGAGCGCAACGCGGAGGCCTTCCCGACCTTTGCGCCGAACTTGGGCCCGCTGTTCCGGCTCGAGACAGAGCGCTTCATTGACGAGGTGGTGTGGGAGGGCGCGGGCGATTTCGCGACGCTGTTCAACGCGCCCTACTCCTTCGTCAACGGCCCGCTCGCCACATTTTATGGAATCCCGGGTGTCACAGGCGACGCCTTTCAGCGCGTCGAGCGAGATGCCACGAAGCGCCTCGGGCTGCTCTCGCACGCCAGCATCCTGGCCTCGACCACGCCGGGCAGCCGCAATAACCCGGTGGTGCGGGGCAAGTTCATCTACGAGGAGCTGCTTTGCGGCCACGTGCCCAGCCCCCCGGTGGGCCTCAACGTCAAAGAGCCGCCGGCCGATCCAACGCGAACGACGCGCGAGCGCTTCTCCGTTCATCGCGACAACGACCAGTGCCGCGGCTGCCACGCCATGCTCGATCCGATCGGTTTTGGCCTGGAGAACTTTGACGGCGTCGGCCTGTGGCGCGACACCGAGAATGGCAAGCCCATCGACGCGAGCGGCGAGATCCCGGACGGCGACGTGGCCGGCCCGTTCCTCGGTCCCGTCGAGCTAGCCAACAAGATCGCTGGCAGTGAGGCGGCGCGTAGCTGCTTCGCCGGCAAGTGGCTGGGCTTCGCCTACGGCCGCGTGCCGAGCGAAGAAGATGCCTGCAGTCGCGCCCAGCTAGAAGCCGCCTTTCGGGACTCGAAGGGCAACATCAAGGCGCTGCTCTTGGCGCTCACCCAGACCGACGCATTCCTTTATCGACCCGCCTCGGGTGGCTAGACGCCGGAGCAGAGCAAGATGATCCTCTCATCGAAGAACCGAATCACCCGCCGCACGGTGCTGCGCGGAGCCGGACAAGTGGCTATCGGCTTGCCGTTTCTGGAGGCCATGCTTCGGCCGCTCGAGACGCACGCTCAGGCGGCGCTGGCTCCGCTCCGATTCGTGGTGTTCTACAGCCCAGGCGGCACGCTCCTGGACCAATGGCGCCCCGTTGGGACGGAGACGCAATTTACGCTCGGCGACATGATGGCGCCGCTCACGCCACACCAAAAGGACTTGCTCTTCCTGGACGGGCTCAACCTTTCGGTGGCCGACATTGGCGTTGGGCATCCCCACAGCCGGGGCATGGCGGGTTTGCTCACCGGCACTGAGCTGCTCCCGGGCAACTTCGTCACGGGCGGTGGCGGCGCAAGCTTTGCCAACGGTCCATCGGTGGATCAGGTCATCGGCGAGCGCGTGGGTGCCGCCCTCAAGTTCAGATCGCTCGAGTTCTCCACGGCTTGGGCCATCTCTGGGCGCTCGCTGATGGACGGCGCCAAGGCGGAGGTTTCGAACGCCTCCAACCAGCTCACTTACGCCGGCGCGAACAAGCCCATCCCGCCGATGGTCGACACGCAGGAGGCCTTTGATCGCATCTTTGGTGACGTCGTCTCGGCCGACCCCGCGGCCGCGGCGCTGGCGCAGAAGAAGGCGGTTTCGATCCTGGATGCCGTTGAGGAGCAGTACTCGACGATCTCGGCTCAGCTCGGCGCTGCCGACAAGGCGAAGCTCGAAGAGCACCTCGAGCTCATCCGCCAAATGGAGGCCAGCCTGAGCGCGGGAAGCTCTGGAGAGGGTTGCACGGCGCCCACCGCGCCCGGCTCGTCCGACGCCATGGATGTTCCCACGAAGGGCAAGCTGATGACGGACCTCTTGGTCACCTCCTTGGCTTGCGACCTGACGCGCGTGGGCACGATGCAATGGGCCGACAGCGAGTCGAAGTTCCCGCTTGGCTTCGCCCCGCTCGGCTTGCCGGATCACCACCACGGCTACCAGCACGATAGCGCCTTCGATCCGAACGCCCTGTTCAAGATCCACCGCTGGTACGCCGAGAACTTCGCCTACTTGCTGCAGCGGTTGTCGGCGGTGAAGGAGGGCGACGGCACGTTGCTCGACAACACGGTCGTGCTCTGGGCGTCGGAAATCCAGGAGCCGCCGACCCACAACCAGTCGAACATCCCGTTCATCATGGCGGGCGGCGCTAACGCGGGGCTCAAGACTGGGCGCTGGCTGCAGCTGCCCGCGCAGCCCCACAACAACCTGCTCGTCTCGCTGCTGAACATGTTCGGCGGCGCGGAGACAACGTTCGGTCACCCCACCTACAGCACCACGGGCGCGCTCACAGGACTCACATGATGCTCACCAAACTCATCCCTGGTTTCAGTGTTGGACTTTGCCTCGTCGTGGCCGGCTGCAGCTCGGAATCGCCGCTTCCAAACTCAGCCGCAGCCGGCGCAGCCTCGGGGGGCGTGCCAGGCTCGGCCGGGCAAGCCGCCACCACGGGCGGGTTGCCCGCCGTCGGCGGTTCAGGCAGCGCCGGTCAACCTGGTGGCGGAGGCAACCTTGCCGCCGCCGGGAGTGGCGGAGCCACGGGCGGAGCCGGTGGCGCAGGCGGTGCGGCAGGCGCTGGTGGCGCGAGCGACGGTTGGGTCAAGATCTTCAACGGTACTGATTTAACCGGTTGGTATCCGCTGATTCACAAGTCGGCCTACAAGGTCGACACGTACAACACGTTTCGCGCCGACGCTGCGAACAAGGTCCTGAAGGTCACGTACGAGGACTATCCTGGGGACGACTTCGATGAGCGCTGTGGGCTGCTCTACTACGACAAGTTTCTCACCAACTATCGCGTGCGTCTGACGTATCGGTTCGTCGAACCGCAGGCGAAAAACCCCGTCGGTTGGGGCAAGAACAACACGGGATTGATGATCTTCGGCATCGACCCCGCCACCGTGCAGGGCGATCCGCTCTTCCCGCCGCTGATCGAGATCCAACTCCTCGGCTCGCCGAGCTCAGGCGGAACGAACAACGCCAACCTGTGCATGCCGGGCGGCATGAGGGTGCAGATGCTGCACGGCGCGCCGACTCCCGGCGGCAACTGCCACGACTCCAAGAGCGGTCCCGCGCTTCCGGCCGGCGATTGGGTGACGGTCGAGGCCGAGGTCCTCGTGGACGGCGTGACCAAGGTCTACCAGCACCCCGACTTGACGACGCCCGTGCTCACGGTGAGCGGACCCGTGTATCAGGACAAGCCCGTGACCGGCGGCTACCTCTCACTGCAGTCCGAGAGTCAGCCGATCGAATACAAGGACATAGAGATCAAGGAGCTGCCGTAGCTCGGGCCATGAGCAGGCGCTTTGGTCAATGGGTCGTGTGCGTTGGCGTCGGATGCCTCGCCGCGTGCGGCAGTGACGCCGCGCCCGAGGCTTCCGGGCCCGTCGCTGCCAGCGGCTCAACCGCCGGAGGCGC
>JANNWK010000083.1:0-7600 GCA_031408355.1 Myxococcales bacterium | reverse complement strand
CAACCAGCCCAGCGCCTGTTCTCGGCCTCCAGCTGTCGACCCGGCCCGACTATCATTCACGGCTGGGGCAAGACCTAAGCCGTATGTGCTGATGGTACGGGTTGTGCTCGTTGCTCTGACCCATGCTCCAATTTTGCCTAGCACTTTTGACACTCCTGCTGGCTATAGGCTGCCGTGAAGCGTCGAACGCCGGCGACGCCCCGCTGATGACGAGCGTTGCGCCCGCGCGCCCTCGTTCTAGCGCCGACGCGGCAGACACCTCCGACAAACGTCCACCGGTTCGCATGGAAGAGCTCGAGCCGAGCCAGGTGCCGCCTACTTTCGTGCTCCGCGGCGGTCCGCGCGGGCCCGGACGAATCGTGTTTCTGCACGGCATGTGCGGACACGGGCTCGGCTACGCGCAGGCCTTTCAATTCAATGCCGCCAAGAGGGGGACGCTCATCGCGCCGCAGGCAGATCTGACGTGCGGGGGCGTCTGGTCGAAGTGGTCAGGCGATTTGGCGAAACTCGACGAGCGCATCACAGGCGCGTTCCGAGCGCTCGGCCACCAGGAACCGATCGACGACATCTTGGTCATCGGTATGTCGCAGGGCGCAACCCGAGCTGAGGCCCTCGCCCGCAAGTGGCCCGAACGCTACACACGCCTGATCTCGATGGCGGCTCCCATGGCCCTCAAAGCGGGCGACCTGCCTCGGCTCCGTGGAGCGGTGATGATGGCCGGAGAGAAAGACCGGAGAGACGTGATGAAGGCCAGTGAGCGAGCGCTCAACGCTAGCGGCGTTGCCACCACCTTTATGCTGATTCCCGAGGCCACGCACGGGGCCATGGGCCCGACTCCCGAGAAGACCATGGGCCTGGCGCTCGACTGGCTCTGGCAAAATTCGACGCCCGCTCGCGGCGGCGGAGCCGCCAACTAGACCGCAGGCGGTTTCAAAACTGCGCGGTCCCATTTTCGCCGCATTGGGATCATTTGCAGCGCCCAGCGGTGCTGACCCGTGTCGTCGATCACCGGCATTCGAGCGCATAAGCGGCCGCATAGTGCCCGACCGAGCAACTCACTGCAGGACGGCGCGACTGTTGCTTTGGGGGTGCCCCGTCACATCAGGGAGACAAACATGAAGTTGAATAGACATCAGAACAAATTCTTGGGCTTGGTTGGTATGGGACTATTCGTCGCGCTCGCCCCAGTGGCTTGCGGCGGCGATGACGGCGGGACCAGCGACGGCACCGCCGGTAAGGCGAGCGGCGGCAAGGGCGGTAGCTCTTCCAGCGGCGGCAAGGCTGGCAGCAAGGCGACAGGCGGCAAGGCTGGCTCGTCGTCGGACGGCGGCACGAACGCAGCTGGCGACGAAACAGGTGGGACAGCGGGTGCCGGTGGCAGCCCAGCTACCACGGCGCTTGTCCGAATCGTTCACGCCTCGCCAAGCGCCCCCAGCGTGGACATCTACGCGGCCGGCAGTGCGATTCCGGCTGCTAGCGATGTTGAATACGGCGAAGCCACGGGATTCGTCGAGGTCGACGCCGGCATCATAGCGTTCGACCTGCGCGCTACGGGCGCTGACGCTGCTGACGAGCCGGCCTTCACAACGGCCGACATCGAACTTACGGCTGGCGCCGAGTACACGCTGGTAGCGGCGGGTGACTTTGCGGAGCTGACTGACGAGGACACGGGCTTTCGCGTACTGGCTCTCGAGCACGACTTCGAGGCCGTCGCCGACAGTGCGGTAGCGCGCGTCGTCCATGCAACCACCGCGTGGGCTGAGGTTGATTTGGACGTCCCGGCGACCGTGGGCGTCGACGTCGAAGCGCTGCCGCGCTTTGGCGACGCGAGCAACGTCGCACTAACAGCAGCCACGGCGTTGGACGTCAGCTTCTCTAACGTGACCAGCATGCTCTCGAAGTTGACCCTTCCAGCGCGCGCAGACGGCGAGGAGCTATTCGTGATCGCCACGGGAAATCCGGGCTTCCCCTTCAGGGCGCCGCTCAACGGTTTCGCGCTGCTCGTAGTGGATCAAGACGGGAACGTGGACTGGGTCAAGGAGCAGCCGTGGGTCCACATGGTCCACGCTTCCGACATCGGCCCGGTCGACGTCTACGAAGCCACCGAAACGGCAGTAGCGGATCGCCTGTTGAACGGGTTAACACTAGCGAATATGGGGGCATTCCAACTGAAGCCCAGCATCGCTGGCTACAACCTCAAGGCAGTGAATGACGGCGCCACGAGCGGGACCTCCACGGCCCTTGCCACGGGAGCCACCAGCACCCTCGCACTCGGGGAGCACTACCTCAGCGTCATGTCGGCGGGCGCTGGCAGCATCCAAACGGTGCACGAGCAGTTCGGCCTCGGCAGTACGACACAGGCGCTGTTCCGTGGCGTGCACGCTTCGGCAGGGGTCGCGGCAACCGTCGATTTTGGCAACGCGGTTGGCGCGGTGGTGGGCCCAGTCATCATCAACGCGGTTGCACCTGGCGAGGCTTCTGCCCTGGCCGGCACGACGGTCGCGCCCGGTGACATGACCCTCGGTGTCGCCGCCGATGGCACCACGATCAACCTGATCACGGCTAAAGCGTTCACGGGCGTGAACGCCCCAGTAGCGGCAGAGCGCGACTTCGTTCTGTTCGTTCAGAACGGCGCCCTGGGAACCCTGTGGCTCGTGAACACCTCCGTCGCCGGCTGGACACTGCGCTAAGCCCTCGAAATCTGGGGCGGGCGCCGTGAAACGCGCCCGCCCCAGGATTGTTCGCAGATCTGGATCGTTCGTAGATTGGCAACACCGGGTGCACGCCCAGCAGCAATGGGCGCCGGCGCTGCCAACGAAGGCCTGACATGCCGAGCGTGCTTCCGCTACTTGTGCATCTGCGTCTGCACTACCAACTGATCTTCCTGTCCCCGCTGTTTGCATGGGGCTTTGCCCTCGGCGGGGGCGAGTTCTCCAAGCGCGCGGGCTGGGGATTCTTGGCGTTTCATATTTTCTTGTACGGTGGGATCACCGCCTACAACTCCTACTACGATCGCGACGAGGGCCCGGTCGGCGGTCTGCGCAATCCTCCGCCCGTCACCCAACCCCTACTTGGATTTTCGCTCGCCGTTCAGCTGTTTGGCCTCGCGCTGGCCTTCCTCGTGGGCTGGGAGTTGGCGCTGCTGTACGCGCTGGTGATGCTGTTGTCGGTAGCCTATTCGCACCCGCAATTCCGCTGGAAAGCGCGACCCTTGCTGTCCCTGCTGGTCGTGGCCTTGGGGCAGGGCGCCGTGGGCTTCCGCGCGGGCTGGCTCTGTGCTGCCACGCCGCCGCTGCCGCTACTCGGCTCCTACGCGGGCATGCTGGGCATGGCCGCTGCTATCTTGCTAACGACTGGGTTCTATCCGTTGAGCCAGCTCTACCAGGTCGACGAAGATCGGCAGCGCGGTGATTTCACATTTGCGGTTACCTATGGTCCAAAGGTGAGCTTTCGATTTTCACTCGCCTGTTTGATGGCGGGTGGAGTGGCTATCGTCTTGGTAGTGCTCGAACGCTTTGGCGTGCGCGACGCGCTGCTGGTTTTAGCAGCACAGTCGCTACTATGGTGGGCGATCTGGCGCTGGCACCAGCACTTCCGAACAGAGGTGATCGCAAATTTCGTAACCCTACATCGACTCCAGTTGGCGGTGTCGGCCGGCACACTGGGCTACGTTAGCTTGAGACTGCTGCTGAGCTGAGCGCAGCGGGCCGCGTGGCATAGCCGGTGTAGGCAAGCAGCGTCGACTTGCTAAAGCGAAAGCGAAAGTTTCGCGGCACCACGCGAGTCAATAGCATCCGCCAAAACGCCCAAGAAAACACGACTGGCTCCGAGCCATGCAGCACTTTGACGCGCAGGTTGTTCGCCGCGCACATTCGCGCGAGCTCCTGCGGCTTGATGAAGAGCCGCAGCACGTGCATGTGGCGGGGCGTGTTCTTGACGAACCACTCGACGCCTTTGATGATCACCAGCCACGCCAAAGGATTTCGGTTGAAAGTATGAAAGAAGAACACCCCGCCGGGTTTCATCACGCGCGCAATCTCTGCCACGACGGCAACGGGATCTTCCACATGCTCCAAGAAGTCCATCGCGCACACGACGTCGAAGGAACCGTCAGCGAAGGGCAGGTGCATGGCATCGCCCAGCAGGTAGCGCACCTGCCCCGTCGCGTCGTGCCGTGCGGCCACGTCAATGCTGGCTTGCGAAGCGTCGAGCCCGGTGACTTCGAAGCCACCGTTGGCCAGATGGTTGCTCAAGAATCCCGCGCCGCAACCAACGTCGAGCACCTTGGCGTGCTCGCCACACTCCCGAAGAATCTGCTGCGTCACCCATGGATTTCGGAGTCGTGATTCGGCGCGCAAGAGCGCGACCGGGTCGTCATCGGCGGCGTACCAACGCTCGCCGAGCTGCTCATAAATGGCGTTATTGACGGGGATCGAAACAATTTTTTCCATGGTACGTTCCAGTAAGCGACTTGATACGCGCAAAAAGCGGCGGTGAGCGTTGCGGAGAGCCCAAGCAGCGTGCGCTCCTGGCGCAGCCAGAACAGCGCCACGACTCCCAGCACGACTGGATGCAGCATGAAAAGCAGCGCGTGCAGCCAGTGCTCTGCAGGTTCGCAGTGCGTTGCGTGGATCCATTCGTCCTTGGTGACGAGAAAGCACGAGAGCCCTGCCAGGGCCGCGTAACCGACCAGATTCGTCTCGGTCGGTTGAAGGCTCAGGGCCAGCCCGTAGCACGCCAGCACGCTCAGCGTATCCACAGGATGCCCGATGCGTTCCCAGCGAGGCAAGCCACGTCGGCGATGAAAGTATAACTCGTCCACGAACATCGCGGATGCCTGCAACAGCAGCGGCACGACCCACCATGTCAGCACGCGGACACCTTGCGTAGCACCGCTCCCGAGAGCGTAAGGCCAGGCCCGAACGCCAAGCTGACCACCAACTGGCCGTTTGGAACTTGCGGGCTGTGCGCGATGGCTTGCCAGACGTGAGGCAACGTCGCCGACGACATATTGCCGCGTTCCCGCAACACGGCTCGGCTGAACGTAATCTGCTCCTCCGCGAGTTCGAGAGTCGCGGCGATGTCGTCCACGATCTTGGGCCCACCTGGATGGATGGCGAAGACCGCCTGCTGGATCGCGGCCTGACTCTCCCCGGCCTCAGCCAACAAGGCTTTCACGAACGGCGCCAGTGATTGCGCAATCTTGGCCGGCACATCGCGCGCCAGAACCATCTCCATCCCGAAATCGGAGCAAAACCAGGCCATCGACGCGGACGAGTCAGGCACGATCCATTCCGCCTGCGACAACACGGCCAGCGCAGGGCCCGGGACACGAAACGCCTGCTCCGCGCAGACCGAATAACGGATGCAGCCGTCCGCAAAGAGGCTCTGAATAACGAGCTGCTCCGGCTCGTGCCTCAAGGGATGCATGTGCAGCGAACATATCTCCGTGTGTACGATATCGACGCGCGCTTCGCGCTCCGAACCTCCGCGGCAATTGTCCCCGCTCCGAACGAAGCCGGTGGCGATTCTCAGCGCAGGCAGCGCGGCGTAGCACCCCATATGGTAGGCGTGTGTGACGCGCGTGCCTGAGCCCCAGCCCTTCTGCGCGACGAGCAGCTGCGCGGCGCTCGGAGCATCATAGCCGGTGCAAGTGACATGAAGCAGATCTTGAGGCGGAGCGTCGACATCGACGAAGAGCTGAGAGAACGCCGCGCCGGCGATGCGCCTGAAGACTTGGGTGCGAGTCCGCATTCCTTCCCCGCTGGCATGCTCGGCCAAACGATACACCTCCATCTCGCCCCAGCGCAGGTGCGAACAGTCATCAATCTCGTGCCCACGTGTGGCGATCGTTTCACTGGTACAGCCGAAGCGAGCTAGTCGCCTCTTCGTGGATTCGAGGAACGCTCGCTCGTCGAACACTCGGCCTTCGAGCTCCGCCTGCCGCGACTCCGCACGTGTATGCGCATTCGCCAACCACTCGAGCGTCTCCGCCTGACTTGAACGGTGCCTCGGAGGCGATGAACGAAAGTCGTAGAGCAACAACAACGCCGGTTTTGCAAGTTCCGAGCCAGTACCCTCACGCGCAGTTCCGCCAAGAACAGCGGTAGGCAAGATCCCAATGAGTCAGGCGCCTTGCTTGGCAGGCGCCGTGCTTGGCCCGTCGTGCTTCTTGGCTCCGGCGCGGCCGTCGTCCAGCCAGTCTTGGGCTGTTTCCTTGACGGTCGCGCCAAGCTCGCCAAGGTTCATGGCGGCGGCCGCTAGATGCGTTGCCCTGTAAGCACCATCACCAGCACGATAACCAGCAATAACCCGGCGGGCGACCAGCCGGCATAGCCGAAACGCGAGTGGCCGAGGCCACCACCAATGAGTGCAATAAAGAGGATAATCAGAAGGAGGGTAAACATCGTGCGTCTCCGATCGTCGGCGGATGTGCCGCAAACGCATCCCTCTGCAATTGCGGGGCCAATGCTGGAGCGGGGGCACAAGCAGGCACAATTTGTCCATATCGGTCGCGGCTAGCTGTGGCGAACTGCCTCAGCGAGCGCTGGCGCCCGACGCAGCCGACCCCGACGCTCCCCCTAATACCCAATATCTCCAGCCATCCGCTCAAGCGCGTATTGCGCGTATTGCGCGTTGTGTACGGCGACGTCGGCTCCCGTGGCGCTGGTTTCGTGCCGCACGCTGGTCGAATCCGCGATGCTTGTCATGAAGTCGTCAAAGGAGACAGGCGCAGCATCGGTGGGCTGGAAGAACGCGCTCGCGCCGGGGACAGCGTAGAGATTCTGGGCGCCGGACAAGTAGGGCAGGCTAGCTTCAGAGGAGACCTCGTACAGGGTCGACGAGCTCGTGCTGTGCAGGAAGTTCTTACGGAAGTCGATCAGGTGCGTGTGACTGTGCTGGCCGATAATATCGACCAGCAACCGCGTCGTGTTGAAGAAGTTATTGTGGTGAATGGTCGCGTCAAGCTCGCCGTTGGTGTTTTCCACGTACGAAAGCAGGGCGGATTCGGACAGGTCCAGAAACACGTTTTCGCGAATTTCGTTGCTGCGAAACGAGCGCAGCCAGATGCCCCGCTTCCCCTTCCAGAACAAGTTGCCGACGATCGTGGTGTCGTAGTTGCCCGCGTGCTTGTGGCGAACTCCGGTGGTTTCATTTTCGAACACGTTACCGGTGACCAAGAGCGAGCCGTAGTCCGGCGCCAAGAGGTCCGAGGTCAGGCTGAGCGCGCCCACGTTGTTCGCTCCCACCTCGTTCACGTTGTTGTCGTAAAAGTGGCAGTTTCGGACGATGTAGTGCTGGCCGCCACCACCGTAGAAGTGCAGCCCACCGCCGACTCCGATCGTGCCATCGCCGATGGTGTGGTGGACCACCAGGTCCTCAAAGGTCGCCTGCCCGCTTACCGACTCGACCGAAACACCCCGACCGCCGGCGTTGCGAAGCTCGATGTTGGCCACACGGAACGACGCGATGCCGGCGAAGACCAACAAATCGCTGACCTGGTGTTGGCCATCAAAAATGGCCCGCGGCAGGCCCCGCCAAGATTTGATCACGGTCGGCAAGGTCGTTGTCCCGCCTTGGTCTTCGCGGCGAAACACCA
>JANNWK010000082.1:0-15586 GCA_031408355.1 Myxococcales bacterium | reverse complement strand
AGAACGCGAAACGGCATCAGCTCGTCCACGCTGCTCTGGTGCTCAAACAGCAGGCACATCACGCCGGGCTTGCGGGTCAGCTCGACCGTGAACAGAAGATCCGACTGCGAGCTTGCGAGCTCGGCATCGACGTAGGCCCCGGCTACCAACTGCAGCGTGGACCACTCGATTTGTGACCGCAGCTGGTGCGGCAGCGCCGCATTCAGCGCCGCTTTCGCGTACTCGACGTTGGAGAACGTCTTTCTGAACAGCGCGTCGTGGGGGTTTTTAGGTTCCTTCGAGGGACGCTGCTCGGGCATGTCCAGACTGCTCGGACACGCTGCGCGCGGGTTGTGCGATTTCTGGCAGTGCGGTTCGCTGCGTGCGGCCACTCTCGATCCATTGAAGCGACCCCGCGCTAGCGACGCTAGCGCGTTCCGGATGGCGGGCTCGGGCGAGGCCGAACGCGACCTAGACCAACCCTGCCAGCGGCCCCGTGGTGAAGCGCGCATCCCCGAACGTGTCCGAGTCGATGCCGAAGGCGTTCTGAATCGATACGAGCAGGTTGTTGTGAGGGGCGCTGTCGAACTTGACGTGGCGACCCATCCTGAACGTGTTGCCGCCGCCGAGCAGCAGGCGCGGCACGCGATCGCGTCCGTGATTGTTAGGGTCACTGATCTCGCTGCCCACCAAGATCAGCGTCGAATCGAGCAGCGTGTGATCCTCTTCGGGCGTGGCCGCGAGCTGACCGACCAGATAGGCCAGCTGCTGCATGAACCAATTGACTATCTTCGAGTGGTCGTTGTTGCTGCCCGTGTTGCCCGTCAAGCGCGGCGCATGCTGATAGTAGTGGTGATTCTGGTTCAGCCCCAACCACGGAAAGAAGGCTCGCGAAGCCGCGTCCGTCCACTGCAAAGTCGCCGAGCGAGTCAAGTCGCAGGCCAGCGACATGACCAGCATGTCCATCATCTGTTTGCCGATCGCGGGCATGCGCGCGCTAATTCCGAGGTCGAGCCCGCCGTTGCCTAGCTCACCGACCGGATCGCCGGTTTCGTAGCCGATCCGATCCGCCTCGGTCGGCGCCGGATCCAGCTTGCGGCAGGTGGCGCTCAGCTCTCCGCCCGATAGATCCAGGCGGCTGCCGAGCTCGTGCAAACGCGACAGGTGCTCGTCCAGGCGCAGCTGATCCTGGGCCCCGACAAGCGGCCGAATCGCGACGAACTCTCGGTTGGCGCCGTCGAGCACCAAGCGCGTGCGCTTCTTTCGAAGCTCGACCGCAACGACCTCGTCGAGCGTCCCCCCGAGGTCCGCAAATACTCGCGTGAAGGCCAAGTACGGGTCCGCCATCGGCGGCGCGGGCTGGCCAGGGGCGGAGTAGCTAATGATGTTCGTCGGCAGTGCGCCGTTGTCGTAAGTCGGCCAGAGCACGCCGTACTCGAGCGTCTTGAACTTGTTCTGAGCGCCAAGGTGTTGACCGAGCACGTGATCCATTGAGGTGCCGTCGGTAAAGCCCGCCGGGCCACCAATGAAGAAGTCGTACGGTCCGACCGGCAGCGGCCTACCGCTGAGAAACGCGCTCATGCCTCGGGCATGAGGATGGCCAGGCCCCTCCACCATCGACTTTACTTCGATCCCGTCCAGGACCAGCATCTGCTGCTGGAAGGGTGCGAGCGGCGCCAAACAGTAAGGCAGCGTGAACTCGGTTTCACTGCCGCCCTCGGGCCAAAATTCCTGAAAGTAGCCACCAGGAAAGAAGAATGACAGGAAGCGCTTCGGCCCTGGCTTGGCTTGGGCGTGCGCGCGCTTGAGGTCGGAGGTGACCTCGAGCCACGGCATGGCTACGGCTGCCCCGACGGCCCCGCCGAGCAGGGCGCGACGCCTGAGCTTGGCCCCAACTTGCAGCGCGATTCGACCTGGTCTCATGGCGTGTTCTCCGGATTCACCAGACTCGTTCGATAGAGAAACGAGTCCATTTGAGTGATCGCAAGCACCAGCTCCCGTAGGTTCTGGCCCTTGGCTTGAAACTCCTCGGCGAGCCAGGCTGTCCCGCAGGCATCCTGTTCACTCTCGGCTCGGCCACTGGCGAAGCGGAACCACTGCGCGACCACGCACGCCTCGACTTGCTTGCTGCCGGCCAGCTTCGAAGCAAGCTCGACGGGACCGTTGAAGGCTCCGGCCACGTCCGCTCCCACGATTTCGCCGCTGGCGTCTACGGGCAGCCCGCCCTCCGTGTCACGCCAGCGCCCGCTGGCATCGAAGTTCTCAAACCCGAAGCCGATCGGGTCCATCAGCGTGTGGCAGCCTGCACAGTTGGGATCCGCTCGGTGCTGCGAAAGGCGCTCACGCTCGGTCGCGTTGGGATTGGCCACCTTGTCCCGACTGTCGATGACGTTGTCCGGTGGGGGCGGCGGCGAGCTGCACAGCAGCCTCTCGCGGATGAATTTGCCACGCAGGATGGGATGGGTGCGATTCGACGTGGCATACCAGGACAGGATGCTGGGCTGGGTGACGAGCCCCGCGTACCGAGTCGGATCCAGCTCAACCCTCGCAAACTCCTCGCCGGTTGGCCCGGTGACCCCAAAGTACTGCGCCAACGGCTGGTTCATGAAGGTGTACGGAGCCGTCAGCAGGCCTCGCAGATCGCCCTGGGCCTCGAAAAACACGTGCTCCGCGAAGGCCTGGGTCTGGCGCCGCATGAGCGAGCCGATTTGGGGGCTGTAGTCCGGAAATAGCGCGGGGTCCTTGCCCTGACTCTCGACGTCGAGCAGGCCAAGCCAGTAGTCGTGGAAGTGCCGGACGACCTCATGCGTCCGAGCATCCGCGTACATGCGTTCGGCTTGGGCGCGCACTTGCGCCCGACGGGTCAACGCGCCGGCTCGAGCCGCCTCGAACAACGTGGCATCGGGCAGCGAGCCCCAGAGGAAGTAGGAGAGGCGGGAGGCCACGCCCCAGCTGTCCACCGCTTCAACGTCAGGCTGGCCTGGCACGGGCGTGCCGGATTCGACCCGATACAAGAACTGCGGGGACATGAGCATCGTCTCCAGCAGTGTCCGAATGGCGTCGGTGAAACCGAGCTCGCCGCGCGCTGTCTCGTACAGTTCAAGCAGGCGTGTTTGCTCCTCGGCCGAAACCGGACGTCGGAAGCTGCGCTCACCAAAATTGGTGACAAACGCCTCCGCGCACGCCCGCTCCTTCGCGACCTCGCCGGCAAGCACGGCGGGATCGCAGCCGACCTGCCCTGGAAAATCGCTGAGCGCACCCTCGCCGAGACTCTGAGCTGCCCCGAGGTAGCCCTCGGCCAGTAGCAGCGGCACTCGCAGCACATTGGCGTCGTTGTCAAAGCCGAGCGACTCCTCTTCTGGTGGAAACCGATCGGCTGGCGCGCTCTTGTCCTGAAGCAGATCCCGGGCCGTGTTGTTGTACTCAAAGCGCGTGAGCCGGCGCAGCGGCGAGGGGCCGGGGCTCAGCGTGACGCAACCCGGAACCAGGGCGGGCGACTCACTGGGCAGCGGCGTGGGGGCGCCGTCAACGCCGGGTTTCTGCGCGGTCGAGTCGTTCACGCAGCCCGCGAGCGCGAGCCAGCCAACCGCAGAGATGGCCCAACTTCCAAGGTTCCGTGGCATTCAGTGCCGCTAGTAGGTCCGAGACCCGACGGCGGGTCTCGAGAAGTGAGGCGGGCGGATCTGGCCTGGTTCGCAAGCCACACGGCCTGGCTCGGTTTTCCGCCGGGAAGAGCGCGCCGCATTGACGAGCAGCCCCTGCTGCCCGAAGAATGCCGGGCTTCCATGAAACGACTCAGAGCCGCCGCAAATCTCGGGCTTATTATCGCCGCTGCCTCGCTGCTCGCGAGCTCGGCGGTGGCGCAGTTCCCGAATAACCAGCCCACCCGGCAGCCCGTCTTCGGCAAGAGCCCCGTCTCGAACGACGACTCGAGCGCCCTCGTGCAGAACCCGGCCAACCTTGCCTTCCTGCCCGCGCCAGAGCTGCGCTGGTCCAGTCTGTATTTGAATGAGGCCGCGCGTATTCCTTGGCAGGGCCATGCGCTCGGGTTCGCCCTCCCCATCCCATTTCTGAACGCTTCGACTGGCGCCCGCGTCGACCTGATGAGCCCGCCCGACGGTGGCCCAGGTCCCCTGTTCGAAAGCGGTGGCCTCTATCAGTGGTTCACTTGGGGCCTCGCCGTACGGCCCAGTAGCAGCGTCGGACTTGGTCTGTCCCTACAGCGGTCCTACTCCAACCTGGAGCAAGCCCATGGCCTGTTCAGTTGGACGCTCGGCCTCACCACGCGGCCCTCCGACTACTTCGGCATGGCCTTCGTGGCACAGGACATCAACGCCCCCGCCAACACGTCCGGGGGCGTGGTGGACCGGAGCTACGACATCGCGCTCTCGCTCCGGCCGTTCCGGAGCCGCGCCCTGGAGCTTGGCCTGGCTGGCAAGGTCATCGACGCCCCATCAGCCTATTGGTCGCCGTCGGCAACGCTGGGCATCGACGTGCCCGAGCTCGGTCGCATCCGCGGTGGGGTGTCGCTCCTGGACCCGGACGACGGGCTCGATCAAAACGAATGGCTCGCCAGCGCCGCCATCTCGTTTTACCTGAACGGCAACGCGGGCTCGATGGACCTGTCGGGCGGTAGCCTGTTCGGCGGCGCGCTCGGCCGAAACGTGAGCGGACAGGCGCACGAGAACCTGGCAACCGAGGTCGCGTTCAAGGGTTACCGCGAATCGGGTGGTTCGACGCCGCCCGTACATGCCCTCAGGCTCCGCATCGAAAGCACCCCCAACACACGCGAGCATGTCGCGCTGCTCCGGCACCTCTGGCAGATAGCCGAAGAGGAGCCGTCGATCGGCGCCGTCGTGCTGGAGCTGCGAACTGCCCCGGCCAACTCGATGGCCCACGTGCAGGAGCTACGCGACGCCATCTACCTGCTGCGTCAGGCCGGCAAGCGCGTGCTCTGTCACCTCGAAGACGGCGACGGCGCCTCCCTGTACCTCTGCTCGGCCGCCGACAGGATCCTGCTCAACCCGGCCGGCGGCATCCGCTTTGCCGGGCTACGCGCCCGCTACTTCTACTACGCCGACCTGCTCGACAAGCTGGGCATCAAGGCGGACTTCGTGCGGATCGGCGCGCACAAGAGCGCGCCCGAGGCCTTCACACGCACGGGCGCCTCAGAAGTTTCGCGAGCCGACAAGATCGACCTCCTACAGCAGCATGAGAAGCACCTCACGCTGGGCATCGCGCACGGCCGCAAGCTTGCTGCCCAGGCTGTGCGCGAGCGCATCGCCAAGGGGCCGTTCGTTGCCATTGAAGCCAAGACCGCGGGATTTGTGGACGGCTACGCCTTTGACGACGAGCTTGAGGCGGAAGCCGCGCGCTTGCTGGGCACGCCCGCGCGCCTGGTAAACGACGAGCGAGGGCCCTACGCTGACCGCTTCAACGGCGCTAAGCCAGGCATTGCACTGGTCTACGTTGACGGCGACATGGTCGATGGGCGCAGCCAGACCATCCCGCTTTTGGGCATGAAACTGGCCGGCTCGTACACCATCGCCGAATCCATCAAGAAGGCCCGCGAGAATCCGCTGATTGGCGCCGTCGTACTGCGCATCGAAACCGGGGGTGGCTCGGCGATGGCGGCGGATGTCATCTGGCGCGAGGTAGAGCGCACGGTGAAGATCAAGCCGGTCGTCGTGAGCATGGGGACGGCCGCCGCAAGTGGTGGCTACTACATCGCCTCGCCCGGCACGCGCGTGTTTGCCAACCCGCTGACCATTACTGGCAGCATCGGTATCTTCTACGGCAAGGCCGATGTCTCGGAGCTGCTACGTAAGATCGGCGTGACCGTTGAGGTCTACAAAACGGCGCCGCGGGCGGATGCCGAATCGATCTTCCGACCCTTCAGCGACACTGAGAAAGTTGAGCTAAAGCGCAAAGTTTGGCAGTTTTACGATGTATTTCTGCAGCGCGTCGCCGAGGGTCGCAAGCTGACGAAAGCGCAAGTCGACGCCGTCGGTCAGGGGCGAGTCTGGACGGGAGAGCAGGCACTCGCGCACAAGCTCGTGGACGAGCTGGGCGGGCTGCGACAGGCGCTGGCCGCCGCACGCAAGCTCGCGGGCATTCCAGACGACGCTCCCATCGTCGAACTTCCGCCCGTGGAGACGACCATCATCGGCAAGCTGCTCGGTATCGAGGGTATTAGCGAAACTCTACCTGCGCACCTGCAGGCGCTACCGCCGGGGCTCATGGACATGATGCGCGCGCTCGGGCCGTTCGTGGTGCACGCTTCGGACAAGCCGCTGGCGCGGATGGAGCTCACCCACGTTGAATGAGCTGCTAACGCTGGCGGCTGAGGGCGCGCGCATCGATCTGCTCGGACAACCGCTGCTCATCGAGTTCAACCTGGCCAGCGCCGCTGAGCGCATGGCGCTACTCGGTGACTGGTCTCCGCTCTTTCGGCTGCTCGCGGGCGAAGCGGTGCTCGCCGCCGGGACTCTGACGCTGTGCGGGTGCCCGGCGAGTGAAGGCGTTCAGCGTGGCCGCATCGGCCTTGCACGCCTCGATCCGCTGCTGCCAAACGTGTGGAGCGCGGAACACTTCCTGGCCGCTAGCGCCGAGCTTTCTGGGCTCAATCCACGCGCCGCACGCCGGGCCGTATCGGCCACGTTCGATAAGCTCGGCCTGGGCGGGCTTGGCGCGCGCCGCCTGGGTCACTTGCAGCTCGGGGAACGCCGCGCCTTGCTGGTCGCCCACGCCCTACTGACGGATCCCCAGGTGCTCTGCCTGGAGCAGCCACTGCTCGGCCTGGACACGACGGCCGAGGAGCTACTGCTGAGCATCATCGAGCGGGCGACGCAGGGTCGTAGGCTCGTCGTGTCACTCTCGGATCCGAGCAGCAGCCCGGGCGAGCGCGAGTTGATGCGCGCCGCGTCCGCGGTGTTTCGGCTCGAGGCGGGCGTCGTCCTGCCTGAACCGCGCGAACTGCCCCGCTCCGGACGCGTTGCTGTGACGATTTGTCGCAACCACGAGGCCTTCTCGGCGGCGCTTCAGGCGCGGAAGCTCCGCGCCCACCCGTCCCACGAAGCCGGCATCTTGAATGCCCTGACGTCCGCCGGCGTGGGGCCGGCCTGGCGCTACCTGGTTGAGTTGGACGGCGACAGCACGAGCGCCATCCTCGACGCGGCGCTCGAGACGGAAGCCGGGTTGGTCGAGCTCATTCCGAGCTAGCACCCGGAGTTCAGCACCCTTGAAAGCCAAGCCGGCGCGCATCGCGGTGCAGCGTGCTCGTGGAAGAAGGGTTGGCCTTCGTGCACAAAGAGAAGCTTCGCTACCGAAGCAGCCTCTCCGATCAAGCGCGTCACCGCGTGCTGGCAAGCAGCACCGACTTCGAGGTCGACGCAGAGCGCCGCCTGCGCAGCGTGACCGCCACCGAAGCGGTTTCCGTCAGTTCGACGCTGCCGGTTCCGGAGATGAGTTCGTCGCTTGGTTTGACGCTGAAGCTACTTTCGGTGCAGCGCGGCGGAGTCGACCCGAGCTGACTCGAGACCTGGGCGACTCCCGTTCACCTGAACCGGGGATGTGCGAGCGAGGGCCTGCAACCGGTTCCGGGGCCGAGCGCCATTGATGGCTAGCCGGGGAAGCTTTGCCGGTTGTTTAGGGTAGCACCCAAACTCGTAGTAAATCTGCGAGGAAACCTGGTTGTGAGGAGGCTAACTTGAACAAGTCGCGTTTACTAATGGGTGTATTGTCGAGTGTCGTCGTGCTGGGCAGCGTGTCCCAGGCGCACGCAGAAACCACAGGCTTCGAGCTCGGAGGCCGAATTGGCTACGGCATTCCAATGGGCAAAGCCACCGGCGAGGGCACCAACAGTAACCTCGCAGACGGCATCAAGGGAATGATCCCGCTTCAGCTCGACATCGGGTATCGCGCAATTCCAAGCCTGATGGTTGGCGGCTACGTCATGTACGGATTCGGCTTCACGGGCGACAGTATCTCCGAGGATTGCGACCGTTTGAAGGGACTTGGAGTCGACGCCAGCTGCAGCACCCATGACGTGCGCTTGGGCATCCAGGCGCAATATCACTTCACGCCTGACGGCAAGCTGGACCCGTGGATTGGTGCGGGCATCGGCTACGAATGGCTGACCTTCGGTGTCGATTTCTCGAGCGGCGGGGCGTCCGTCAAGACATCCACAACGGGGAATGGCGTCGAGTTCATCAACTTGCAAGGCGGCGCCGACTTTGCGCTCGCGCCCGGCTTCGGGCTCGGACCATTCTTATCGCTGTCCGTCGGCCAGTACAGCGAGACATCGACATCATGTGATGGCAGTGGGTGCACTCCCGACCTCACGAGGAGTGCCACCATCGACAAGAAAGCCATCCACGAATGGCTCACGCTTGGCGTCCGCGGCACTTTCGTGCTTTAGGCTTGCCGCTATCGGACGGTTTCGCGAGGCTGCTTGTCGGAGCCTCGCGGCACCCGCCCGCGGTTTCGTAGCCCTCCTCCGCGTCAGCCAGCCTGGATGCTGGCGCTGGCAGAAACCGAGACGCTGATACTCGCCTGTGCTTCGACGGCGCCGGTCAGCGAGCTAGCCATGCAGGCAGCGCCCGACGCGCCCACCTCACCGATGGCTTGGAAAGCACCAATCGTCTTGCCTGCGACCTCGGCGATCGGGTCCTTCAAGGCGATAGCCAGATTGACGGCCGCGCCGAACTTCTCGATGTGCGCCGCCAAGGCGGCCTGCAATGCGGCGTCGCCCACGACCTGAACGCTAGCGCTCGGCGGCGGACAGTCGACCTGAGCACTCGCCTGCGCCTGGCAGCTGGAATGGCATTCGGCGCTGCCCTCGCAGGCGAGCTTGCCAGTGCAAGTAGGCGGGCTCACCTCGGCCGAGCATTCGCCGTGGCAAGTACCCTTGCAAGTCGCCGAGCCCGGCTCGTACGAGCAAGTGCCGCTGCACGAACCCTCGCACTTGGCCTCACCGCGCGTAACGCACGAGCCCGTACACTCGCCGTCGCACCGGCCGCCGCTCAGCTTGCCTTCGCACTTAGCCTCGCAATGGCCGGTTGCCTTGCCCGTGCATTTGCCTTCGCAGCTACCCGCGCATGCGCCGCTGGCGTTTTTGCCGTCACATTGGCCTTCGCAAGTGCCCTCGCAGCTTCCGGAAAAGCCCGCGCTGCAACCGACATCACAGGTACCGTCGAATCTCGGTGCACTGCAGCTACCCTCGCACTGGCCCGTACACTTGGCCGATACCTCGGCCGAGCAAGTGCCTTGACACTGGCCCTGACAGTCGACGCTGGGCGCAGTCACGTCGCATTGGCCGCTGCAGGTGCCGTTGCACTCGACGACGACTTCGCCGCCCGTGCACTTGGCGCGGATGTCGCAGTCCGCGTCGACCTTGCAGCTAGCCTCGCAGTCGGCTTGCACCTTGAAGTCTGCGTGGCAATTGAACTCGATTTGCGCTTGGACGGTTACGCCCGCCTTGGCGGCCGCGTCGATGCGCTGCTTCAGCACACCGCAGGCCGCTTCCGCTGTAGTCTTGCTGGCGTCGAGCCCCAAGTCCGAGTTGATTTCGTTGCAGACGACCCGAAATTGCTCCTCGACGGCCAACGCTCGCTCGCGCAGCGAAGTCACGGCTTCAGCATAGGCGCGCAGCGTGGCTTGAGCCCGGAGCGTCGTGTCCAGACCGGCACAGCTGGCAGGCGCGCCGGTGCCGTCGTCGGTCGATGAGCAGCCCGCTAGGGGCACGCCCGCCAGCGCCAAGACTGCCGACGAAGAGAAGAGGGCAAACCGTGCACGAGAGGTTCTAAGCATGCGTGGGCCAAGGCAAATGCCGGGCCAGCTACAAACTGCGAGTTTTGTCGGTCGATTGCAGCAGACGGGCGGGGCAGCTCGACGCATTTACGCGCACTGGGGCGATTTTGCTGGCGCAATTATGTCGTGCAGTTGAGACGCGCAATAGCGAAGTAGCGCCTGGCCCTAGCCTAGTTGGACTTCTGCTCTTCGGCGGGCTTGGCTTTGAGCGCGCCGAACAGCGGCGTGGCTGCCTTCGGAGCGGCGGTCTTCTCGCGAGCACCGCCCTGGGACGCGAACTTCTCCATGCCACGCCTCACCGCCAGAATCGCGAGCCGCCGATTCTCGGGCGCGAACGGATCCTTGGGCTTGTAGAGGGATGACGCGCCATGGGCGAAGACGCCCCCGACCTGACCCGGTTTCAGGCCGTGCTTCTCGAGCACCAGCCGCGCGGCGTCGGCGCGCTCGAAGGAAAGCTGCCAGTTGGAGCGAGTTGACCCATCCGGGAACGGTTTGGCGTCGGTGTGGCCGTGAACCTGGAGCGTGTTGTCGAGCCGGCCAAGCACCGGACCTATCAGCGCCAACAGCTCGTTGAGCCGCGGTTTCAGATCAGCCGAGGAGCGATCGAAGAGCAGGTCCTCGCCGCTGCCGTCCAGGATCTGAATCAACAAGCCCTCTTCGGTCACGCTCACCTTGATCTGTTCGGCCAGCTCTTTCAGGGACACGTCCTCCTTGGCAGAGCGTTGCATGGTCGCCCGCACGGCGGCCGCCACACGCTCCAGCGAGACCTGCTCCGGCTGGACCGAGGACTGCCCCACGACATCGAAGAAGCCCTTGTTTTGGACGCCGCTGCCACCGTTCAGCACGGAAGGCGCACCCGAGAAGACCCCGGTACGAAAGTACTCTGACAGCTGTTGTCGTGCCGGCTGGTCTGTCTGCGCTAGCAGCCACATCACCATGAAGAAGGCCATCATGGCGGTCATGAAGTCGGCAAAGGCCACCTTCCAAGAGCCGCCGTGGTGACCACCGCCATGGCCCTTGCCCTTCTTTTTGATGATGATGATGCGACCACCACCTCCGGCCGGAGCGGGGGCAGCCACTATTTGCCCTTCAATTCTGCGAACGCCTTCTCGAGCTCGGGCACAGTCGGGCGCTCATCCGAGAAGATGGTGCGACGCGCAAACTCGATGGCGATCTGCGGGTTGACCCCGCGAGCGGCCGCCACGATCGCTTCTTTGACGCAGAGCATGTAGCGACTCTCCGCGTTTCCCTGGATCTCGATGCTGGTAGCTATCGGCGCTACCAGGCCGTAACACAGCAGAATCCCAAGAAATGTCCCGACCAGCGCGGCGGCAACATGGTGTCCGATCTCTTCGGGGCCGCCGTCCAGGTGGCCCATCGTGACCACGATGCCGAGCACGGCCGCCACGATGCCCAAGCCCGGTAGCGCATCACCGGCGGTTCGAATCAAGCCGATCGGCTGACTCGCCTCGTCGTGGTGAGTCTCGAGCTCGGCGTCGAACAAGAGCGAGAGTTCCTCGGCGGAACAGCCGTCGACCAGTTGCTTTAGGCCATCGATCAAGAAGTCGGCGGCATGGTGCCGATGCATGACCGTGGGGTAGGCTTGAAAGAGCGTGCTAGCGGCCTTGTCGCCGACGTGTGGCTCCAGCGCGAGCACGCCTTCACGTCGAATCAGCGCCAGGATCTGATACAGCAGCTTGAGCAGCTCCATGTAGTCGGTCTTGGTCGGCGCGTAGTTCTTGAAGCCCTTCTTCAGGGCGCCCGTCACTCGACTGAGCACCTTGCCAGGCGCGGAGACCACCACGGTACCGATGGCGGCGCCGCCAATCACGACCAACTCCGCCGGCTGGATCAGCACACCGAAGGTGCCACCGGCCATGGCAAAGCCGCCCAGCACGCAGCCAAAAACGATCACGAGTCCGATGAGAGTGGACACTGTCCCTCAGGACGGCCGCCCTACTCGTTTCTAAAGACTCGAAATGAGACGAGTGATAACTTTAATCAAGTCGCACAGTTAGCCGCTTCGCGCAGCGACGCCAGCGTCGGGCAGGCGTGGCCCGAGCCGACGGGTGCTGGCGGCGCGCGCTTACGGCGCCGCCCAGTTCAGCTGAACAGGTCCGGGATTGGCCCGGTAAAGGGCGTCTGGAAGCTCGTGACTTGAGGCATCCCAAAGCGAGGCGCAATAGACAGCCACACGTCGTTGCTGACCCGTCCGGAGACGTCGGCGACGCGACCGCGATTCGTGAGCCCTACGCCATCGCCGCCAAACAAGACGAACGGCATGTCGGTCGGATCGTGACTGATGCCGACCGCGCACTCGCTGATGTACCAGACGAGCGTGTTGTCGATGAGCTTGCCGCCGCCGGACTCCGGGGAATCAACTAGGCTCTGAATGAACGGCACCGTGTGGGTGGAGAACCACTGGTCGACCTTAGACAACGCGCTCGCGGCGTTCTCGTTGTGCGAGGACCCGTGATGGTTGCCCACACCGAACTCCGGAAAGCTGAGCGCCGACGCCCCGGCTCCCCACATGAACGTCACCATCCGCGTGATGTCGCAGGCGAACGCCGCCCGCACCACGGCGAACTGCGCCTCGGCCACCTGAAGGGCTTTCAGGTAGTTGGTGTCGTTGATCGGCAAGCCCTGCGCCAGGACGGGAGCCTCGCAGTTGGCCCCCGGCGTGGTGGTGCGGTCGAGCTGCAACTCAAGCTCGCGAATAGCCGCTTCATGGGCGTCGAGATCAGCGCGCACACTGGCCGGAAACTGCTGCCTGACCCGCGCCAAGTCGGACTTGACGAAGCTGAGCGACGTCTCGCGGCGGAGCCGCAGACGCGCCAGGGCTTTGGCTTTGGCGTCCGCGTCCCCACCCGGCAGGATCGTGTCGCCGAAGACGCGTTTGTAGACATCATACGGGCTGATGACTGGGTACAGCGGCTGCTCCGGCCCCGCGTACGACAGCGTGCGGTTCTGGGGCTCCTGCAAGCCCTCCATCACGCCATTGGCGCCGATGTGCAGGTTCTGTACGGGCGTGCCATTGAGCACGCTGGACTCGCTGGACCAGATCTGGTCGAGCGATGCGGCGGTGTTCCACCTGCCGTCGTCGCTGCCCGGCGGCGTCTTGGGCGACAAGTGCGCGCCCGTCATCAAGGTCGTCGTGCCTCGGCCGTGCGGATCACCGTTGCCGTTGTCGCCGGCCTTGATGTCCATGCCCTTGAGGGCGACGGCGTGGTCCCAGACCGGCGCAAACGGCTCGAGGATGGGTCCGCGCTGGCCGCTCCTGAGCCAGTCCGCCCGCACCGTCCCGTTCGGGCGGTGCAGAATCATCAGGCGCTTTGGCGCCGGAACGCCTTGGGCCCGACCAATGCCTCGCTGCAGAAAGTGGGCGAGGGCAAGCGAGCCGCCCGCGACGCCCAGGAACCAACGGCGTCCACGGCGTAGACTGAAGCTGTCTTCGTTCTGAATCACGGGTTGTCCGCCTTTCATGCCGCTCATGGGGCCACCGCCGCTCGCCGCATTCGAAGTGCAGGCCACAACGCCACTTGCTTGATCAAACCCCGCAAGTCGCCGCCGCTGGTCTCGAACGTTTGCGCGACCGTCGCAACCGCACACGCGCGATCGGACGTCAGCTTCTCACCGATGGCGTAGGCGGCGATCTGGCGACTCATGCACTCGCGAGCCGCCTTGCTCTCTGCCAGCCGTTCGGACAGGTCCACCGCGTCCTTCACTGGCCCTTGAATGTCCGCGATGTCGACGTCCCAAGTCGAATCCACCGGAACGGCACCGGTCGGCATCTCAATGCTCGTGCGGTAGCGGCCGACGGTGTCGTAGTGCTCGAACGTGACGCCGAAGGGATCGAACGCCGCGTGACAGCCGAGACACGGCGGCGTTACCCCGCGCTTTTCAGCGCGCTGGCGCTCGGTCAGCACCTCCGCCTTCAGCGCGTCGATCTGCGCCAAGATGCTGGCGGGAGGCGGCGGCGTTTCTACGCACAAGAGTCCGCGAGCCACCTGCAAGCCCCGAAACACGACCGAGGTCTGATCGGCCTCGGCGCGAGCCGCCATGAGCCCGGCGCGGGTCAGGATCCCAGCTCGTTGGTCCTGCGGCAGGCTGACGGTCGCCGGATCTTGCCCGGCTGGAGCCGTGACCCCGTAGAGTGCGGCGAGGGCGGGACTCACGCTGGCCTCGCGGGAGACCAAGAGCTCCGACAGCGTTCCCGTCTTCTGCCAGAGGACGCCGCTCACGAACGACGTCGCCTCGCGGTGCATGGCGGGCGCGAGCGCTGCCCACTCGGTCTCGGCGGGTCGCTCCAGCTTGGGGATCTCGTCAAGCTGGAAGAAACGCGAGAACATGCCGGAGAGGTTGGCCTGCACAGCCGGATCGGCCAGCAGGCGATCCACCTCACCGGCGACCCCCGCGTCGCTGTCTAGCTTGCCGGCTTGGGCAGCCTGAAAGAGCGCGACGTCCGGCAAGCTGTCGCGCAAGAAGAACGACAGCTTGGCCGCAAGCTCATGCCCGGACAACCTGAAGCGATCGCCCTCCGCGGTGCCCAGCTCGGCCAGATACACGAACGAAGGGGCCTGGAGCGTCGTCTCGATAACCAGCGCTATGTCGCCAGCGTGGTTACCATCCGTTTCCCGGCCTACGCGGTAGGCCGCCATCAGGTCGGTGCGCTCTTGGTCGGTGACGGGCCGTCGAAAGGCGCGCGCGGTGACGTCATCGATGAACGACCGGGCGCAATCCTCCTCGTTGGTGGCGCACTCGATGAGCGCGCGCCCGGGAGAGGTCGCCTGCTTGGCCGCAGCCTCAGCGACGTCCTGGAATTTGGAAGCGACCGAGCCATTGACGGTCGCGGCCTTGCCCGGAATGAAGGCGCCCTCGCTGAGCGCACCCGTCTCGATCGCCGGAGCCGGAATGCCAAGCAGGTCGGCGATGGCATGGGCGAGGTGACCGTCGCTCAAGCGCGTCACCCGCTGATCCAGGGTGGCCTCGCAGGCCGTGAGCGGGACAAACCCGCCGCTGCTCGAGGAATCACCCCCCGTGCCAGAGGACCCTCCGCCAGCCGTCGTCCCGGGTCCTACGGGCATGCCCGGGCCGCCTCCCTCCGAGCCAGTGCAGCCGAGCGCTGCGCCAGCGAGCAGGACCGGAAGCGCGAAAAAGATGCGGGTGATGCGGCGATTTTCTGGCATGGGCTCCAGGGCGGACCGAGCCGGGCAACCTGCCCAGGCGTGACCTCGCTGCCTTCTGCACCCCATCAGTGCGCGGCGGCTCAACCCCGGGTAGGAAAACGAACTCCCGGGGAGGCGGGGATCGGGTGGCGCCACAACCGCTCACCTGACTGCCATCAGGCCGACGACAGCCAACCCAAGATGCGTCAAGCTGCGGCCGCTGCAGCACCTCCCCCCTGCACTTAGGAATACCTACATGAGCCTCTATCCGATTTTTGATCTGAACGGCAAGGTGGCGCTCGTCACCGGTGCCGCCCGCGGCCTTGGCCACGAGATTGCCAAGTCGCTCGCCCACGCCGGCGCTGACATTGCGCTGGGGCTGCGCGACATCAAATCGGGGGACGAGCTGGCGGCGCAAATCGAGAAGCTCGGCCGTCGCGTGCTGAAGCTGCAGCTCGACGTCACCAAGCTGCCGGAGATCGAAAGCGCTGTTCAGCAGGCAGTCAACCACTTCGGCAAGATCGACATTCTGGTCAACAACGCCGGGCTCGGTCCCGAGAATCCCGCCGAGGACGTCACCGAGGCCGACTTCGACTTGACCGTGAACATCAACCTGAAAGGCACGTTCTTCG
>JANNWK010000081.1:0-7845 GCA_031408355.1 Myxococcales bacterium | reverse complement strand
GAGCTCCTCGCCGGAAGCGAACGCCGTCAGACACAGCTTGTTGAGCGGCGTCACGCGAGCATCCACCTCCAGGTAGAAGCGCTCGCCCTCCAAGAGCGTCTGAAGCACCGCGGGCCAGGGGACGTTCACGCTCGCGCCTTGGGCCAGGGCGCCCGGAACGTAGCCTTCGCTGAGGGCGAAGACGCTGTCGTAGGAGATGCCAAGGCCGGCGGGCGAACACTCCAGCTGCACGGCGCCAGCCGCATTGCTGCGCTCGCTGCTGACGGCCGTTGCACGAAACCTCATCGGAGGGGACCCGCAGCCTAGCATGCCGTGATAAACCGGAAGCGATGGCCGTTCACGTCGATCGCACCGTCGAGCTTTCCAGCGAACGAAGCCTGATTTGGTGCGCCATCGGCGACACCGAGCGCATGAACCGTGCGCTCGGATTGGGACCCTTGCGAGTGACCCCCAACGAGGACGCCTCGGCGGCGCGCTACGTCGTGCGGACGGTGTCGGGGGGCATCCCGCTCGAGTACGAAGAGCGTCCTTTCGAATGGGTCGAGAACGAACGGTTTCGCGTCGAGCGTGTGCTCCGAGGCGGCTTGCTCCGTTCAATGACCAACGAATTTCGGTTGGCGCCTGCGGCGAGCGGCGGCACGACGTTGAGCTTCAGGCTGGAGGTGGAGCCACGACACCCACTGTTCGCGCCGCTGGCCAAGTTGCAGCTCTGGCGCTTCGCCCGGCGTATCACGCGCGAGCTCTTGGCCGTGGACGCCCGGGCTCGCTCCGGAGAGTCCGCTTGCTTTCGCGCGGAACACTCGCCCGTGGACAGCGTGGCGCTCGAACGAGCCAGCCGCGCTCTCGAGCAGTTGCTCACGCCTGAGCGCTCTCGTCTCGGCCGCAGGCTCGCGGACTACGTACGCGATGCCCCAGACTCAGATGCCATGCGGATCCGACCGTTCGAACTGTCGGATCTGCTTCACGAGGACGAGCGCGAGACCTTGGCGGTCTGCTTGTATGCCGTAAAGTCTGGGCTCCTTGAGCTGTCGTGGGAGCTCGTGTGTCCCAGCTGTCGCACCGGCACGGAGAGCACGGACGCGCTGGCCAATCTGCCCAGCGCGGGGCACTGTCAGCTGTGCGATCTCTCATTCGAGCTTGACCTCGATCGCGCCGTTGAAGCCACCTTCAAGCCGTCGGCTTCGCTCAGAACCCTAGCCGCCGGGCCCTACTGTATCGGCGGCCCCCGCCGGACCCCCCACGTGGTCAGTCAAACCATCCTGAAGCCCGGGGTCCAAGGCGAGCTGACGGCGCCGGCGCAGCCTGGCCGATACCGCCTGTTTCTGAGGGGCGGAGCGAGCGCCGCTCTCGAAGTCGAGGCTAGCGGTGCTGAGACCGTCACCTTCCAGGTTGAGGACGCGAGTCTCAGCCCCAGCACGGCCCAGGCAGCGCCGGGGGCCAAGCTGCAGCTCGTGTACGCCGGTGCACGAGAGACGCACGTCAAGCTGGAGCGCCTTGTCTACGCCTCACGCGCGGCCACCGCGCACGTGCTCAGTACCCTGCCCGAGTTCCGACGCGAGTTCTCGAGCGATCTGCTAAGGCCCGGCAAGACCCTGCGTGTGGCGCGTGTAGCGCTCTTGTTCACTGATCTGACTGATTCAACCGCGCTCTATTCGCGCGTTGGGGACGCCAAGGCCTTCAAGGTCGTCCAGGAGCACTTCGATCTGCTCCTGCTGATCGTGGCCGAGCACCGTGGCACCCTAGTGAAGACCATCGGAGACGCCGTCATGGCCGCCGTCGAGATGCTCAGGCGTTTCCCGCGCTTCCGCGAGGGGATCCCCGAGGCCAAGCGCACGTTCCTCAAGGTCGGCGTCTTCGCAGGGCCCTGTTACGTCGTGACAGCCAACGGCATCCTCGACTATTTCGGCCAAACCGTGAACCTGGCGGCGCGTCTACAAGGTGTCGCGGGCGCCGGCGAAATCGTGCTCAGCTACGCCCTTGCCCAGGAGGCTCAGGCGCTCGGCTGGCTGGGCGGTCAGGCGCTCGGCGCGCCCTTCGACGCAGTGCTCAAGGGACTCGACGGCCCGGTGCGCGTGACCCGAGTCCCGGTGGACGCGCCCGAGCCTTCAACGCCGTAAGCAGCTAGGAACGGGCCGCAACGCGCTGGGCGAACAGCGCGATCCGCTCCTCTAGTAGCGGTAGATCGTTGTCGAGCGTCGCCACATGGTAGGAGTCTTGCAGCTCCAGTAGCGTGACATCCGTGCTGGCCACCAGCCCGGGGAGGGCCCTCGAGTTCGCGGGCGGCACGCTGTGATCGTCGCGCGAGTAGGCGACGAGCAGGGGACAACGGAGCTGGGCCAGCCGCTGCCGCAGCTTCGGCAATTCGCGCACGAAAGAGTTGCCGGCCGCTGCGGCCACCCAGGCGTAGGCGTCTTCGTCACCGCCCGGCTTCTTGATGTCGTTCTTGACCAGGCCGGCAGCGGCTGCCGGCGCCATCGGGATGAGCTTCTCGATGAGCGGCGCTAGCTTCACGACCAGGCCTTCGCGGTCCAGGATCTGCGCGTTGATCGTCACGACGCCGGCCACGCTGTCGGAGCTGGCCAGATCGAGCACCAGACTGCCCCCCATCGACAACCCCACAAGTACCGCGCTTTGGCTTGAAGCCCGCAGGCGCTCGAGCGCGCTCAAGGCTTCGCTCCGAAAGTCCGTGTAGCGGTACGGAAGGAGATCGCGTGGGCTCGTGCCATGGCCGGGCAGCCGCGGGAGTTCGACGGTGAAACCGCGAGCTGAAAGCAGCTCGGCCAAAGGTCGCAACGAGCGTGGGCTGCCCGTGAAACCGTGCACGAGCAGCACACCGATTTGAGCCAGCGCGCCGCTACCCGCTCGCGAGAGGGGCTCGGCTCCGGCACGCACCGCCTGACTCAAAACAGGTTCCCTTGATCGGGCGGCGGCTTGTTCGGCAGGGGCGCGCCCAGGTGAAGGTAGGCCTTCTTCGTGGCGACTCGGCCGCGCGGCGTGCGACCGAGAAATCCCTGCTGCAGCAGGTAGGGCTCGTACACGTCTTCGACGGTGTCGCGGGGCTCAGCCAAGGCAGCCGCGATCGTCTCAACGCCCACGGGGCCGCCATCGTAGTGCTCGATCAGGATGGACAGCAATCGCCGGTCCATTTCATCGAGCCCGCCGGTATCGATGCCCAGGCGATCGCAGGCCACATCCACGATCTTGCGATCGATAACGCCGCGCCCTTCAACCTGCGCGAAGTCGCGGACGCGCCGCACGAGCCGATTGGCGATGCGAGGCGTGCCGCGAGCACGCTCAGCCAACGCGCGGGCGCCATCGCGATCGCATTCAATTTCGAGCAGCACCGCGCTCCTAGCGATAATTTGCTCCAGATCTGTGACGGGGTAGAAGTCGAGCCGAAGCGTGACGCCGAAGCGCTCTTGCAGGGGCTTGGTGAGCAGGCCCGTGCGGGTGGTCGCGCCCACCAGGGTAAACGGCTTGATATCGAGCTGAATGCTTTCGGCATAGGCGCCGTCGCCCATCATCACGTCCATCCGGAAGTCCTCGATCGCCGGATACAGTGCCTCCTCGACGGTGGCGCTCAGCCGGTGGATCTCGTCGATAAACAGAATGTCCGAGCGAGCCACGCGCGTGAGCAGGCCGGTCAGCACGCCTTTGTGCTCCACGGCGGGGCCGCTGGTGACGAAGAGCTCCACGCCCATTTCCTTGGCGAGAATGTAGGCCAGCGTTGTCTTGCCCAGGCCAGGCGGGCCGCAGAGCAGGATGTGATCGAGCGGCTCCTTGCGCCGACGCGCGGCCTCCACGTAGACCATCAGGTTGCTCTTGTGCTTCTCCTGACCCACGAACTCCGCCAGCGTGGCGGGCCGGAAGATGCGGTCGAACCGCTCCTCCTCGCCCAGTACCGCGCCGGACGCGAGCCGGGACGCCATCTGCTCATTGTCCAGGCTCGAGGGCGGGAACGGCTCAGCCCCCGGTGCGAGCTTCGACGGTGCCTTCTTGGCGGCCATGGCCGAACTACCTCACGCCACGCCGCTGACGTCCACCTTGATGTTCGCGCTCTGAAAAGCCGCCAGCAGGCCAGGCTTGTCGTTGGCCTTGGCCAGTGCCTCTTCGGGAGCGACGGTGCCCTCCTTGACCAGCCGAAACAAGCTGTCGTTCATCAGGCACATGCCCATCTTGCGCCCCGTCTGCATAATGCTCGGGATCTGAAAGATCTTCGATTCACGGATCAGATTGGCGATCGACGGAACGCCGAACATCACCTCGAGCGCCGCCACCCGCCCGCCGCCGATCTTCTTGCATAGCATCTGCGCGACCACGCCCTTCAGGCTGTTGGCCAGCATCACGCGGATCTGATTCTGCTGCTCCGGCGGGTACTGGTCGATGATGCGATCGATCGTGCTCGGCGCCGAAGAAGTATGCAGCGTCCCAAAGACCAAGTGGCCCGTCTCCGCAGTCTCGAGCGCGATGGCGATCGTCTCGAGATCGCGCATCTCACCGAGCAGTACGATATCCGGATCTTCGCGGAGCGCAGCGCGCAGCGCCTTCTTGAAGGAGTCCGTGTGTTCGCCAACCTGCCTTTGGTTGACCAAACACTTCTTGTTGGGGTGCACAAACTCGATCGGATCTTCGATGGTGATGATGTGATCTGAACGGGTACGGTTGATGTAATCCACGAGCCCGGCCAGCGTGGTGGATTTGCCCGAGCCGGTGGGTCCGGTGATCAGCACCAGGCCCTTGGGCAGGTGACACAGGGAAAGCAGCTCCTTGGGAAGGTTCAGGTCCTCCACCGTCAGGATCTTGCTCGGGATGACGCGCATGACCGAGCCCATGCCGCGCAGATCAACGAACAGATTGACGCGGAACCGCGCCTTACCCGGCAGCTCGTAGGCAAAATCCGTATCGTGCGAGCGCTCGAACTCTTCGCGGTTCCGCGGTGGAACGATCGGCATCAGCATGCGCTGCGCCTGCTCCGCGCTCAGCAGGTCCGCGCCGGGCACGCTGCGCATCTCACCATCAATGCGCATCATCGGCACGGCGCCGGTGGCAAGGTGCAAATCGGAGCCCTTGGTCTCGAGCAGTTTGTTCAGCAGCCGATCGATCGCTACCGTAGAGCCATCCGAGAGCAGCTCGTCGTAGACTCGCTTGTCGGACGCGATCGGCGGCCGAGTCGGCAGCGTCGCGGGTCGCGGAATTTTGAGTTCCTCCCCCTCATCATCATCCAAGTCGTAGCGGACAGGCCCGGACGGGAAGTCCGGCGCCCGCGCAGGCTCAGGCTCAGGCGCTCTGGCAGCGGGGAGAGCGGCAGCGCGCTGGCCAGTGGTATCGCAGCGATCCAGGAACAGCGAGACGTGCAGCAGGCCGACCTTGACCTCGACGCAGGCACGCACCGGTCCCCGCCCCGCCAGATCGAAATCCCACTCGGCAAAGCCAGTCGCCAGGCGCTCCCTGGCCTCAGCGCTCAGCACGGGCGACAGCAGGCTTTGGATCTTCTCGTTCGTCTGCGGATCGCCCTTCACCTCACTCTCGCCCTGAGCCAACACCACGATGGTCCGCCGGCCCGGCACCAGCCGCAGCTCCGTCGCCCCCACCATCAAAGCGCGCTTCAACAGATCGATTATCGGGTAGCTCATCCTGGTCAATCCCACACGAGGTGAACCCAGGATTATGGCACGCCTCCGCCCGGGCTGGCTAGGCGGGCTTCTTCCAGAGCCCGTCTATGACAGCGGGGTCGCTCGCGAACTTCAGGTGGCCCAGCTTGGACATTGGATCCGCGGATTGAAAGAAGGCCTGCGCGACCGTGGCCCACAGGTCGACGTGTGGCCGGCCCTGGCCTTCGAAGTTCACGTACTTGCCCAGCTGCATGCCGAGCTTGCCGCCGCCAAAGATCATGGCCGCCTTCGGATCGCGCGAGTGGTTCTGCTGCGACACCTCGGTGATGTAGGGAATGACCGTGCGATCGAGCATCGTCTCGGTGCCGTCGCCGAACGGGTCAATCGCGCTCTTAAACAGGTTCACGACCTCGGCCGTTCGAGCGTTGTACCAGGCGTTGATGTTGGCCAAGAACTGCGCGACCTCCCCGTTGGCACCCGTTGGCTTGGAGTTGAAGGTATCGCAACAGTTGACCCGATGGCTGAGCGGGTGGTGCATATAGATCGAGTTCGGCTCGCCCGGGTACTGGCCCTTGAACGAGACGTGATTGGTGCCGGGCGACCACTGGAAGGTTCCAACCCGGATGATGTCGCACTGCATGGCAGCCAGCAGGATGCCCGCGTGGATCTTACCAATCTCGTTGTGGATCTCATCGTCCGCGGTTGAGGCCACCGGGTTGTCGTACTCGAACTTCGAGCCGACCTTGCCAGACAGGTTCGGGTCCGGCGCCGCCGGCACCACGCAGCCGCTCGGAGTCACAACTTTTCCGGTCAGCAGATCCGACACCTGCATCTCGATCTTGCGGCACACAGCCGCGTGGATCTCGATTTTCTTCACCTCGGCGGCAGGCGCAACGCTCTTCAGCTGCTCAAGCTCGCGGAGACAATAATCCAGCACGCTCTTTCTGCCGTGGAGAGCCCGCGTGGCAAGCTCCATGTTGGCCGGCGTGTCGCCGCCGGGCATGAAGCCTGTGAACAGCTTGGCAAAGAGCTGCGCCGGTTTGAGCTCGGGCAAGAGCGGCACATGCTCGGTGATGTTGCCGCCGGAGGCTGCCTGGATCTGCTGGGTTTGGTAGCCATAGGAGAGGCAACGCGTCGAGGTCTCCTGGGAATCGATGCGCTGGTCACAGATGGCGTTGGCGTAGCCGATTCCTGACTGCTTCAGCTTCGTTGCGCCAGTGGCGGCGTCGTCCTTGACCTCTTCGAGCAGGATCTGGTCCCAAGAAGGCCCGCCGGCGACGCCGTCGTCCCCTTCCCCGCCGTTCTGGCGCGTGCCAGGACAACTAGCGCCGGTCGTGGCCATCGGTGTGCCGGATTCGTGACCGCCGCCGCCGCCTGCGCTGCCGGTGTCGCGCAGGCCCCAAATGAGCGACATGTCATTCTTGAGCCCGGCTGTTTCGAACGGCTTCAAGATCTCCGAAAACTCCGTGATGCTGCCGACCCCAGCCGGCTTCGCGCCGCCGTTGGGCAAGAAGGCCCACTTGAGCGTGCCGACCGGCCAGTGCGCCATCAGGAACCGCGAGGGCGGCGCGAGTCCTTGAGCCATAGCTTCGAAGTCACGCAGCAGGATCTTCAGACCGAACGCGCCGCCAATGCCGGCCATGAACGAGCGCCGAGCGAACCGATAGGACCTCATCGAGTTAGCCTCCCTTGCGGTGGGTGAGAGTCTTGGAAATCGCGACCTCGCGCACCAGGGCAGCGAAGCTAAGATCGGTATTCTTGAAGCGGTCTGCGACCGCCTTGGTCGCGCAACTGCCACCATTGACGCCCGTTTCAGCGAGCGCGTAGGTGATGAGCTTGGTCGCCGCGCAGGCCGAGAAGGCACCGCTCGTCACGAGCGCTGTGCCCATTTCGACCGCGTTCTGGGCCGCGCCCCCGCCCGCCGAAGCGGGCAGCGTGACGGACGCGTCGATCGGTCGACCGTGGGAGTCGACCGTCCGGAAGCGACCGATGGCGTCGAAGTTGTCCAGCGAAACGCCGAAGGCGTCGAAACTAGCGTGGCAGGCGCTGCACGGTCCTGTGCTGCTTCGGTAGCTGGCCTTCTCGCGCTCCGTGAGCTCCTCCAGCGTCAAGTTGACCTCCTCGATCTGCGCCGCCAGGTTCTCCGGGAACAGTGGGTTCTGCTGGCACAGGATCGACTCGTTGACCGACAGCCCGCGGCCCACCACCGAGGCTTCGTCCGGCGCGAGCGCGA
>JANNWK010000080.1:0-10082 GCA_031408355.1 Myxococcales bacterium | reverse complement strand
CCCATGGCTTTGGCCACCGGCACTGGCTCCGAAGTACAAAGGCCGCTAGCTACCGTGGTGATCGGCGGCATCCTCTCGTCCACTGCGCTCACGCTGCTTGTCCTGCCCGTCCTGTACCGGCTCTTTCATCGAGAGCAGGACGTTTTACGGACTCCGATTACTGCTCAGACCGTTGCCGTTTCCTCCGAACATTGAAGGTAACCATGCGTAAATTAGGGTGGTTGACTGTGCTGCTCACGCTCTTCAGCCTTGCGGCTTGCGAAAAGACGAAGCCTGCAGGCAAGGCCAACGTACACAAGGATGGCGACGGTCACGAGCATAGGAGCGAAGAACGCCTCCGACGCCGCGTTATCCCAGCAGTCGCCCTTGCGACTCATGCTCGGTCGCGCACGGAGGGCGAGCCACCGTCGGCGGTGCCGTCTGCCGCAGCAGGCTCACTCGAGCAGGCGGGCAGCCACGCGAGCCCTCCGACGGCGACAAGCCGAGAGAAAGGCGCGGGAAGCGGCCCAAAAGCACCAACGCAGGCGCGGACTGGCGAACAAAACATCGAGGCTCCGTCCTAGTGGCGAAGCGCTCGTACTCTTCGTAGCTCCTCCACGGCGGGTCAACAGCCACGGCTTCAATGTTTGTGGCGATGATGCGCATCGGGAAGATGCGGATGGTCGTGCTCGAGCGCGGCGTGGCTATGCGAATGGTTGTGAGGCTCTCCGGACGGCGCTTCGGCATCGTGCTCGTGGAGGTGATGTTCATCGTGTGCGTGCAGGTGTTCGTGCTGAATCGCCTCGTGCTTGTGTCGGTGGCCGTGCCGCTCGCGCAAGAGCAGCAGGACGCCGGCGGCCATGAACAACATCGCCAAACCGTCGAACCAACGCAGGGAAGCACCGAATAGCGGCAGTGACGCGAGGGCACCGATGAAGGGCGCCGTTGCAAAGTAGGCGGCCTCACGGGCTGCGCCGACCAAACGCAGCGCGAAAGCATCCAGAACGACGCTGACGCCGTACCCCAGGCACCCCACCAAAAGCACCGCGCCAGTAGTGGAGCGCGAAGGAAGCTCGGAGCCTGCAACGAATAGCCCGAGCGACGTGTTGACGACACCAGCCACCAGCGTTTTCACGCGGACGATCGCGAAAGGATCTTTCAACGAAAGCCGCTGCGTCAGGTTGTTGTCGATGCCCCAGCAAAGGCAGGCAGCGGCCAGCAGTGCGACGCCGACGGTGTCAGCGCCGAGCGCGCCGGGTTCAAGCTTGAGGACGAGAGCGCCAGTCAAGATGAGGCCGGCCGCCGCCGCGGCGTGGCGACCGAGGTGCTCTTTGAAGATGCCGACTGCCAAGAGCACCGTGAACGGCGCCTCGAGATTGAGGAGCAGTGAGCCGGTGAGCGCCGTGACCCGTTGAAGCCCCAGAAGCATCAGCACTGGCCCCAGAAGGCCGCCTGCGACGACGACGCCGAGCAGCCTCGGAATGTCGGCGCGCGAAAGGCCCGCCTCTTGACTCGTCGGTCGCAGTATCTTGAGAGCCCAAAGGCCTAGGGCTGCTCCCAGGTACAACATTCCGGCGAGCAGCACGGGGGGCACGGACCCGAGCAATACCTTGGCCAGCGGCGCGGATAGCCCAAAGAGCGCGGCTGCGACGACCCCCAACGAGGCACCCCGGACCTGGGCGCCTCTTGTGCTGAGCTCGACTGGGGTGCTCACCGTACCGATGCTACTCGCTAGCCAGCGGTAGCGGGCGCTGGGTCAGTGTCGACAGAGCCGACGACGCCAAATCGCGCAAAGAGCGTGGGAATTACTAGCAAGTTGAGCAGCGTCGAGCTGGTAAGCCCCCCGAGTATGACGGCGGCCATCGGAGCTTGGATCTCATTTCCAGGCTCACCGGTCGCGAGCACAATCGGGATGAGAGCGAGCGCGGCGGTGAGAGCGGTCATCAGGATGGGAATGAGCCTATCCAGACTGCCTTGGACCACGGCCTCTAGCATCGGCAACTTCTCGACGAGCAGCAGGTGACGGTAGTGCGTGATCATCATGATGCCGTTGCGCGTGGCAATGCCGAACAACGTGATGAACCCCACCAGCGACGCGATACTCATGATCCCACCACCCAGCCACACGGCGCTGGCTCCGCCCACCAGGGCAAGCGGCAGATTGAACATCACCAGCGCCGCGTCCCTCCACGAACGGAAGGCCATGAAGAGCAGTAGCGCCATGCCGACGATTGCTAGGACCGACAGACTGAGGATAGTGCGGCTGGCTTCGGCTTCGGCCTCGAACTCGCCGCCCAGTTCGAGGTGATAGCCCGGCGGCATCTTCACTGCCTGCTTGAGCTTAGTGTTGACCTCGTTGGCCGCGCCTCTTAGATCGCGGCCCGTGACGTTGGCCGTCACGACGATTCTGCGCTCGACGTTCTCGCGATTGATGAGGTTGGGCCCGGTTGTCTTCTCTAGCAGAGCAATTGACCCGAGGTCTGCGAAGCGCTCGCCTCGAACGTCTATCGGGGTTGAGCTGAGCAGCGCAAGATCGCTGCGATAGAGGGCCGGCAGCTTGGCCACGACGTCGTAGACGCGCTCTTCCTCCCACCACGTCGCCACGGGCTTTCCCACGAAGGCCATCTCCACGAAACGAGCGAGCTGCCCGGGGCGTTGTCCGAACGCCGCAAGCTCGGTGGACTTAGGTCGAATCAACAGCTGGGGAATGTCGGTCTGCTGCTCTACTGTCAAGTCGACCAAGCCTGGAATGTCTTTCATGGTCGCTTCAGCTTGCTTGGCGAGCGAGCGCAGCCGGTCCAAATCAGGCCCGAAGACCTTGACTGCCATGTTGGCTCTCACGCCGCTGATCAGGTGCTCGATGCGGTGGCTGATGGGCTGGCCTACCGCTACGGACAGGCCCGGAATGGAACCTGCCTTCTCGCGAATTTCCGCCAGAACTTCCTCGCGTTCGCCCTTCGAAATGTCGAGCCCCACCTCGAGCTCCGAAAAGTTCACATCCATCGCGTGCTCATCGCGTTCGGCGCGACCAGTAGTACGGATGACGGAAGTCACGGCGCGGTGGCTCACGAGAAAGCGCTCGAGACGGGCTACGATCTGATCCGACGTTTCGAGCGATGTGCCGGGCGCAGTAGCGGCGGCTATGTTCAGGGAGCCTTCGTTGAACTCCGGCAAGAACGAGCGTCCGAACGAGCCGAGCACGACGACCGCAGCGATTGCCCCGGCCGCCGATACGATGCCAGTCCAAAGCGGGACCCGCAGCATGAACGTCACGACCGGGCGGTAGAGCTGCTTTAAGTGCCGCGCGAGGAAGCTATCGTGCTTTGGGCGAGTCTTCTCTGTATGGCGGCCGAGCAGTAACATGCACAGAACCGGCGTGATCGTGAGAGCGACGAGCAGCGACGCGCCGATGCTCGTGACGTACGCAAGCCCGAGCGGCCGGAGCAGGCGCCCCTCGATGCCGCTCAGAAAGAAGAGCGGCGCGAATACCAGCAAGATGATCGCAGTCGCGTAGACGACGGAGCTCCGGATCTCGCGCGAAGCATCGTAGACCACGTCGAACAGGGGGCGGCGCTTCTCACTAGGAGCCAGCGAATTCTCACGCAGCCGGCGAAACACGTTCTCTACGTCGATGATCGCGTCATCAACCAGCTCGCCTATGCCGATAGCGAAACCGCCGAGCGTCATGACATTGATCGAAGCCCCGCTGTAGCGCAGCACCAGAATGCCGACCAACAGCGATAGGGGCAGAGACACCAGTGAGATCAGCGTCGTGCGCCAGCTCATCAGGAACAGCACCAAGACGATCGTCACCAGGATGGCTCCGTCGCGCAGGACTGTCATCACATTGTCGAGAGCGACTCGGATGAAGTCAGCCTGCCGGAAGCCTTTCCGATGCAGCGACATACCGGGCGGAAGCGACTTGGCGATATCGTCGAGCGCAACGTCGAGTCGCTTGGTGACCTCGAGGGTGTTGGCCTGCGGCTGCTTCTGGACCTTGAGCACCACGGCATGCTTTCCGTCCACTGCCGCCTCACCGCGACGAATCGTTTCGCCGAACTGTACGACTGCTAGGTCTTGGAGCGTGATGGGAACCCCATCTCGCTCGTGAACGACCGTTCTGCTCAGCGTCTCCATGGACGCCAAGCGACCGACGTCGCGAATCAGATACTCCTCCTGGCCCGCGACGTAGAAGCCACCTGGAGTGCTTTCCGAAATGCCTTCCAGCGCTTGCAGCACGTGATCGGCCCCCACCCGGTGCTGCATTAGCTTGTCTGGCGAGAGGACGATTTCGACCTGCTTGACACTGCCGCCGATGGGGACGACCTGCGCAATGCCAGGCAAGCCGAGCAGGCGGCGACGGACTTTCCACTCTGCGGTGTCGCGCAGCTGTGAGCCCGTCACACCGTCCTTGCCCGTCACTCCGATGAACATGATCTCTCCCATGATGGAAGAGGCGGGCGCCATGACAGGCTCGATGCCGGCAGGTAACGAAGAGCGTGCTGCCAATAGTTTTTCCGCGACGACTTGCCGCGCCACGAGCGGCGCTGCATCCCAGTCGAACTCCACCCAAATCAGGGAAATGCCAATGGCCGAAGAGGAGCGGAGCCGGCGCACGCCGGAGGAACCGTTCAGCGCTTGCTCGAGCGGGATAGTGACCAGCTTTTCGACCTCCTCTGGAGCCAATCCGCTCGCTTCGGTCACGACCGTCACGGACGGCGCGGAGAGCTCTGGCAGCACGTCGAGCGGCATGCGAGACGTCTCGAACAGGCCTACGCCCACGAGCAGCAAAGCAGCCGCGACGATCAGCCAGGGATGCCGCAGGGAGCCGCGAATGATTGAGTCGAACATGCGTGTGGGGTCCTAGTGACGGTGTGACTCGACCGTGCCCATCAGCGCAGCCAGGTGAATGTCGAACCCGCCGAGGGCCACGACCCGTTCGTCTTTCGCAACGCCCGTGATGACGTGGACCCAAGGGCCGTCGGCCTGCCCCAGCGTGACGGCTCGCTTCTCGAAGTGCTCGCCGTCAACCTGCACGAAGACGTAAGGCCGAGTGTTGATCTCGACCACAGCCCGCCGCGGCACCGCAAGTAAAGCCTTCGGTTCTCCGATCCGCACGGACAAGACCACGCTCGCGCCAGGTCGAAGCGTACCCAAAGCTCCAGCAGCCACTTTCTCGCTAGCGGGAGGTGCGATGTCAACGATCCAAGTGGCGATACGCGAAACGGGGTCTACGACTGGCAGCACCGATAGGAAGCGCGCTCCAATCGCCTCCAAGTCCGTTGACTCACCGCTGGCCAATCGGACTGCGGTGGGCTTAGCCTCGAGCAGGCTCGATGCAGGCTTGGCAACGAACCGCGCCCTGACCCATAGGTGCTCCGTCCCGCCAATTCGGAGCAGAGCCGCCCCTGCTTCGACCGGCTCACCGTTTGGCACTAGTACCTGCGACACGAGCCCTTCGAGCGTCGACTTGACGGTAAGCCCGCCCGCGCCTCCTGGGGCCGTCACGCGACCGAGCCGAGCACCCGCCGACCTGAGCTGAGCGGCGTGGGTCTCTAGCTCGTTGCGGAGCTCCAGCAGCCGGCGTTCGGGCAAAAGGCCTTCCTTCACGAGCGGCTCTACCCGCGCGAGCTCTCGCTCGGCCTGGGCCTTGGCGAGCCGTGATTCCTCGACCGCAAGCTCCAGCCGACTAAAGTCGTCTCCCGCAACAGTCGGCGAGATGGTCCCGAGCACGTCCCCTTTCTTGACTCGCGTGCCCTCTGCGAGCGACAGCTTGGGGTTGTGAAAGAATCGCCCGCCCGTGGGTGCCCCGAGCGTGAGTTGATCCGTGCCTGCCGGCTCGACCGTGGCAGCAATTTCCATTTCCGTGGCGAGTAGCCGCTCCGCGGCCCAGGCCGTTGCAAATGGAACCTTCCACTGCGACTCCTTCAGAAATGTGATACTGGCTCCCGAAGCTGCTTCTTCCGCCGCGGGCGCCTTATCGGACACAGTGATTGAGCCGCAGTCGAACGTGTCGGTCTGGCCCTGATGCTCGTAGCTCATCTCGAGCGGATAGACGCCAGCCGGCGGAGCGCCGCTCTCGAACACGAAGATCCCCGGACGCTTGACGCCCGTCTTCGTTCCTTCTGAAGCCACGCCGGTGGCGGTCTTGAAGCGCACTCGAAACGTGCCTTCGGTGACAGCCTGGAAATCCGCGAGGCGAGTCACATGGGCGTGATAGGCAACAGGCTTGCCTGGCTTCGGCGGAGGCAGCTCGACGAACAGCTCGTAGCGTTCCGTCCACCTCGTGATGGCGATGGGCTCGGCCTCGACAGCTGCTGCGTGCTCGGCCCCCGACTCTCCAGGGCCATGGTCGTGCCCGTGGCTCGCCGAGCGGTCGCACCCGGCGAAGCCAATCGAAGCGAGAAGTAAGAATCGAGTCGAATTTTTCATCGGGTCGCTCCAGCCGTGGCGGTGCAAATTCTATCCAGCGCGGCATCGAACTGCGTGCCAGCAGCTCGCATCAGCGAAAGGCGTGCGACCGCAATCTCTTCCGCCAGCACGAGGCGACTCAAGCGCGCCTCTCCAGCTGCGCGGAACGCCTCGAGCAGCTCGGTGATGGTCGTTTCGCCGGCCGCGTAGAGCTGTCTGGCCTGCTGTTGCAACGTTGCAGCCTCCGCCGCGGCGGTGTCCGCCTCGGCCACGGCGGCAGAGAGCGCCTCGAGCTCAACCTTGGCTGATTTCAGCTTCGCGCCGTGCTGTCGCCGGAGGCTCTCTGCGCTGGAGCGCGCTACTACTTGCTCGGCATCGGCCCGCGCAGCCTCGCCCTGCCCATGGTCGAAGAACGTCAACGGCAAACGCAGACCGAGCGCGAGCCCGTGACCCGTATCGGCCGCGAACGTGGTGCCGCGGTAACCGGCAAAGACCTCCAGATCCGGCACCCACTTGCGACGAGCGGCGCGGCCCTCCAGGTTGCTAGCTTGAGCGTCAGCCTCCAGGCCACGAAGTCGTGGGTGAGCTAGCACGAGGCTGTCGGTCAAGGGACGATCCACGAGCGAGGAGACAACGAGAATCTCGCGTGCGAGCGCGGGCAATTCTACGGGTGTCCCGAGCCAGGCCTCGAGCAGCGCCTGCGAGGCTCGAGCTCGTGCTTCGGCGGAGTCGAGCGTGCGCCGGTGGACCCGCGCCTGGGCGCGCTGGCGAAGCAAGTCGTAGCCCGCGGCTTCGCCACCTCTGGCTAGCCCTTCAATCGTCACGCTCAGCGCATCGAGCGCCGTCTGTTGCTCGGTGAGCACGACGACTTTCGCGCGGTCCAGCGCCGCCGTCGCGTAAGCCTCCCGAAAGGCGAGAGCGGCTTCGAACAGCGTCGCGTTCGCATCGAACATGGCCTGCTGGCTACGCCAAGCAGCGGCGTCCTTGAGTATGCCGCGCCGTCCCCCGAGCCCAATCGGAACCGAAATGCCAAGAATCGTCTCGCGCTCCGTGGGCCCGCTGAGCGAGCGCTGGTGCTCGGCGACCAGTGACGGATTCGGCAGCACGCTGGCGGCCGTCACGGCCGCGCTGCCCCGAAGCCGCTGTGCGCGCGCGACCCGACTTTCGGGCCCTGAGCTACACACTCGTTCAACGCCTGTTCGTTCAGTCACCGGCGGTGCGGCGACGGCTGGCTCGGTGGTGACGAGCAGGGTCGCGAGGAAGAACGCGCAACGAAAACAACGAGTGCCCCTCGGTTTTTTTGAGTCACAGAGGCGGATTCGTTTTTCAGTCATGTCTCTCCTCAATGAGCCAGCAGCGCGAGCGTCGATTCGGTGACGTGATGTAGCCGTGGGCTGATGCCCAGCACGCCGACGACGAGGGCGCTTAGTAGCAGTGCGAGAAAAAGCGCGGCGCCCGTATGTCGCGGAGGCGACAGCATTGATTCGACGCGCGCCGAAACGGAGCTTGCTCCAAACGCCGCGACCAGCGCATAGGTATTCGCGGCCGTCACCAAACGGCGTTCCATCGCGACGATGGTCTCCGCTACACGAAGGCGATCGCCAAACTGACCGGCGGCTGCCTCGTCACACGCTTGTTCGGCGGAAAGCTCTAGGGTCGTCAAGAGCGTACGACGCGCTGAGGGCAGGAGAAGGAAGCTCGCGGCGCGTACAAGGAACCGAGCCAGCGTGTGCCTTTGGCGAACGTGAGCTGCCTCGTGGGCCAGCATGACCGCTAGCTCGTCGTCAGAAGCTGCAGCAAGCAGCCCTTCCGAAACCAAGATGCGAGGGCGAAACAGGCCGACTGACAGGCAGAGTGGCTGCTCGGCAGGGACGACCCAAGTTCGGCGTTGGGCGTCGAAGCGCGCTGACCCGAGGAGCCGCTCGAGCAGGCGGGGGGCATTCAACAACGACGAGCCTCGTGTCGCTAGGCGCACCGCTAGGCCTAGCGCGGCGGCCCCGACGACCGCCCAACCCAGTGGCGTGTCCGCGTGGGGCGATGCATGCACGAAGCACAAGTGAGGGTGACCTTCATGCGCCGCACAATGGTCGAGTTCAGGCCAGGCGAACGCCAGGGACGAAGGCAATGCCACTGAAACGATCGCCGTCAACGTGAGCACCGGGACCGCTAGGCCTAGCAGCACCAGCGCTCGGTGCCGACTCGCTGGCGCCCAGCCTGCGGTACGACGCGCGAGCAGGGGCACGGCTACGGACACGAGCGCGCTGGCAAGCAGCCAGAATGCGATCGCGGCGAGCAAGAACATTTGAAGGTTGCCCAGGTACATCATCGCCTCCCCCGGTCGAGGGCTCGCCTACGCTCTGCGACGAGCTTTTCCAATCGCACCAGGTGCTCCGGTCCGGCGCGTTCGGTCAGGTCGACGAACGCGGAGACCATCGCTTCAGCTTTGCCGCCCATCAGCTCATCCACCACGTCGTTCAGCGCCCCGCGCTGGAACTCCTCGCGAGCGACACTTGGACGGTAGATGTGAGCGTGGCTCACCTTGTCGCGCTGGAGGAGGCGCTTGTCGAAGAGCCGCTTGAGCGTTGACTGGATGGTATTGTTGGTGATGCCTCGGCGCTTGCCGAGCGCGGCGTGCACAGCCTTGGCCTCCCCTTCGCCACCACCCCACAGGTACTCCATCACGGCACTTTCTAGCTCTCCGAGCACGGGGGTACGGCGGACACGGGAAATCACGGGCAGACCCTAGCGCCTCGAATGCCGACCGGCAATCGGTTTTTGTTTACCTGCCCAGCGTATCCCTACTTGCGTCGCCGTACCTACGTCCCTCACGCAGCAGTGTCTAGTCTACGGAGCGAGGGCTCGAGCGACTGAATAAGGCTGCGAAACGCGCCGCTACGCCTCGCAAGCTCTGACTGCTGAAGGGCTTCTCGAGACGTTCATTGGGCACGCTCGCCAGGAAGCGCTCAATGTCGTCTCGCGTCACGCCACCACTGATGAACACGAAACGAGCGGCCAGGCTGGGCGCAAAGTCTGCGACCTGATTGAAGAGATCTGCCCCGGTCAGGTGCGGCATCATCAGATCACAGAACACCACATCGAACGTCGCCCCCCCCTTCAGCAGACCAAGCGCCTGCCGCGGATCGCTCAAGGCGGTCACGGCGTGCTCCTTCTCCAAGAGGCGCGCCATCGCCCGGAGCGCGGCCTCTTCGTCGTCCACGATGAGAACGTGGCCGCGCCGAGTGCCCGTCACCGAGCCTTGGTCCTGGGCCACAAGATCCTCAGCCGAGGCCGCTGGAAGCAGGACTCGAAACGTCGTGCCGACTCCCCAATTGGTCTCACACGTCAGCTCGCCGCCCAGCGCGCTCACAATGCTATGCGAAATCGACAAACCGAGCCCAGTGCCTGTGCCGACTGGCTTCGTCGTGAAGAACGGATCGAAGATCCTGGGCAGAACATCGGGAGCAATGCCTGGCCCATTGTCGGTGACTGAAATGCAGATCAACCCGCTGCCGGTGAGGGAGGTCCGAACCGCCACGCTGTTGCGACTTGGATCCGGGGTAACGAAAGCTTGGGCGGCGTTGACCAGCAGATTGACGACGACCTGAGTCAAGCGGGACTCGTCGGCCAGAACCGGAGGGAGCTCGGCTAGCTCTCGGACCACGCTGGCGCTTTGCCGCAACTCGTGCATCGCC
>JANNWK010000079.1:0-2074 GCA_031408355.1 Myxococcales bacterium | reverse complement strand
GGGGGCAACCAAGGGCGGAGGAGGACTCGCCGTCGCTCGATTCGGCTGGCTCGAGCTGCGGAGCGGAGGCGGACTCAAGGTGCGCAACGGAGGCGGTTGTGGTGTGTAGCGCGCAGGCTCGTTGCTCGGTGCGGCTCGGTAGGCCGCAGCCTGACTGATCTTCGTGATGTCGTCAGGCCCTACCGGGCGGAACGACTCCTGGCTAATCGGTTCCGCTGGGTGCATCAAGAGCGTCCCGTGGCGGCCTCGCTGCGGCGCAAAGTTCTCCGGCGCGGGCGGACTTGCGGAGGTGAACGCGGCAGGGAGTGGTTGAGGCGGACGGCTGTCCCGCAACGCCGGAACCTTGGAGGTCCGCTGCGCGAGGCGCACAATGTGCTCGATGGATGCGCTCGAATCCAGCGAGGCGAAAGGTCGAAGCGCGAGTGCCAACTCGGCGACCGAGGAGTAGCGGATCGCCCGGTTCTTGCTGAGGCAGCGGAGCGCGACGAGGTCGACCTCTCCCGGGACTTCCGGTCGCAGATTGCGGATGGAAGGCGCTTGATCCGCGGCGACCATCGCCAGCAAAGCTGGCGCCGTTTCGGCGCAAAAGACGGGCGCTCCGGTCAGGAGCTCGTGCAGAATGGCGCCCAGCGAATAGACGTCCGAGCGCACGTCCACCTCGTGAGGGTCGCGGATTTGCTCCGGCGACAGGTAGGGCAAGGAGGCCATGATCGAGCTCGTGCCGACCAGAGAGACAGCGCGCTCCGTGAATGGGTCCACGTGGAGCGACTCGGCCGCCGCGAAATCGAACACCTTGACCAACGCGGTGCCGTCACTGCGGCGCGTCACCACGAGCGTGGTCGGCCTCAGATTTCGGTGCACGACGCCGAGGGCGTGTCCCTCGGCGACACCTTCACAGGCCTGAATGATGTAGTCCACCGCCTCCGCGATGGGCAGCGGACCACGCACGCGTACGACCTCGGCGAGGTCGGGACCGCGCAGGAATTCGCGCACCATATATGGCGCCCCCGATTCGAGCCGACCCACGTCTGTGACGCGAGCGACGTGTTCCCCCTGGATTTTCACGGCAGCTCGGGCCTCGCGCACGAAACGCTGCACGAACTCCGGATAGGCGCAGGCGTCGGGCACTAGGAACTTGAGCGTTACCTCCTGCCCCAACTCCAGGTGCCGTACCTGAACGATGACGCCGAGCCCACTGCGGCCCGGGATCCGCTCGACGCGGTACTTGCCGGCCAAGACCTCACCTTCGCGGACCAGCTGCTCGGGGCGCGCGGTCTGCCGACGCACCAGCGAGGAGCGCCGCGGGTCGGTGTCGTCGAACAACAGCTCGTCGTCGAGAACTAATTCTGCGGCGGGAAAACGCTCGGAAATCGACATGATCCTTAACCTACTCGGAAGCGCAGCATCGCCTGTGACCGCCGGGTAGCGGCAAGATAGCTGAGCGAGCTCACCAAGGGTCGTGACAAGATGAGGGCCAAGTGCGTCGTTTGCGTGTCGCCTTGGCGACTAGACCGTGCCCGCTCTGTGGAGGGCGGTCATGTTTCGTCACCGAACCGAAACCGCCGCTCCGGTGGCAACATGGTACTTGGGCGGGCGATGCAGTCCGTTGACCGAAGGACATTCTTGCGGGCGTCGACCGCCGCGGCGGCGTGCCTGCTCGGGGCCCGGCAAGCTGGCGCCACGCTGGTGCGTGGGCTCACTCTGCCTGCGCTGGTGGCCCGCAGCCGGCACGTGGTGCTCCTTCAGCCCTTGGAGTCGTACTGCCACTACGTTGAGCTCGGGGGCAGGCGCACCATCGTGACCGACACCCGAGTGCGCGTCGAAGACACCCTCGTGGAAACCCCGCCAGACGCCAGCGAGCTCACAGTGCGCGCGCTGGGCGGCCGGGTCGGGAGGATGGGCGAGATCGTCCACGGTCAGGCCGAGCTCGAGCTCGGAGTGCTCTCGCTCGCGTTCCTCACGCCTGGGCCCGAGACGGCCCATTGGTTCGTCGGGATGGCGCAAGGACACTACGCGCTTGAAGGTTCGCGCTCCGAGCGGGCTCGGCTGCTGGCTAGTCGGAACCTGCCGACGA
>JANNWK010000078.1:0-3609 GCA_031408355.1 Myxococcales bacterium | reverse complement strand
TGGCGTACCTCGCTGCAGTAGTCGCCTTCCACCAGCACCATCTCCGCCGGACAGCTCGTCGGGCCGTCCCCTGACTTTGTGGTCAGGGGTTCGCCGCTCGCGGAGCTAGGTAGCTGCGTCGACTTCGCACTCGGCGCGAAGTCCGCTTCCCGGTACGTGGCCGGCGCGGGCGCGGTCTTGCTTGCCTCTGCCCGGCCCCCAAAGGCGGCGCCAAAGGCCAATGGACCCAGCACGAAAGCCACAAAAGCTGCCAGGACCTTGCGCGTCACGCCAGCACCTTGGTCGCGATTTTCAGGCATCCGACCGGCTTTCGCCAACTTTCTTGAAGTCGCGCTCGCTGACACTGCTCTCAAGTTAAGCACTTCTTGGGCCAACTGCCGGCGCCAAGGCTCTCAGTCGCGGATCACGACGGCTGTTCCCTCGCCCATATCGCTGCCAACGTTGATGCCGTGCCAGCCCGCAGGAACGGGCGGATCGGTCCAAAGGAAAACGTAGCGCGCGTCGATGGGCGCAAGGTTGACGCAGCCGTGGCTCCGCGCCGTGCCGAAAACATCATGCCAATAGGCCCCATGGAGCGCATAGCCGGCGGCAAAGTACTGGATCCAAGGCACGTCTCGGAGCTCGAAATCCGAGGCTCCCCGGCGCAGGGTGATGCCGTACTCCGGATCCCGCCCCTTCTTCACGTTGGCTAGCCGCCGCGCGTCATCCACCGAAAGCTTCGCGCCCTTGGCTTCGGCCGCCTTGAGGCGGTCCAGGGTGGCCTGCGTGTTTTCCGACGCTGAGACCGTCCGGCTACGCGATCCGCCCGACACGCCTGAGTTCTCCTCTGAGTCCATGGCGGCCGCGATGTGTTTGCTTTGTAGACGAAACGAGCCGCGAGGCGTGGACAGCGTCGTCTTCGGATCGCCAAGCTTGTCTCGCCCACTCGAGATCAGCGTGGCGTACGCGGGCTTCGTTCCCTCGTACAGCACCAGCACCTGCTGCGTGACCGAGATGTCTATCCACTTCTCGCCAGCGGCCGCATGCTCCGGCAAAGCTCCCGGCAGCTCGGCCACCGCCAGGTCCCGAGCTCGCACCCAGACGGTCTTGTCCTTGAGGGTTTGGTAGTAGCGCTCGCCGGCCTTGATGCGAGCCTTGCCCGAAAGGGGGATCACGGCCCGGTGGGGCAGCGGCTCGTCGGCCCTCACCTCGTCCTTGCCCTTGAGCAGTCGGTAGCTACGTGCGTCGGTCGCGTTGACCCAAGCCAGCGGCAAGCTGAGCTTTTCGCTGAGCGCAACGCCATGGAAGGCGGAGCCCGTATCCGGCTTGAGTTTGCTAGTCGGGATCAAGCGCAGGTCTACCGCCACGGCGAAGCGCCGGGCCAGTCCGTCGCTCTCGGTAGTGAAGGAGCCAACGAGCGAGAGACCCGTCTTGCGCCGCACTCGGTCCGCGAAGATCGCGTAGTTCGGCACATCGAAGCCCGAAACGTTGGGCAGCTTGCGGCCGCCTTCGAGCCACCACGGGATGGGGTCGTTCTCTGCGGTTCCGCCAAAGAGCTCGTTCTCGCTGAGCGCTGTTGAGGGGCGGAAACCGCTCGGCGGCTTGGCTCCGGGCAACGCCGCTCCTCGCGCGTCGAGAGGAACGTCGTTGGCCCCGAGCATCACCTTCTGCACCTCGGCCCGATTCTGCTCGAACCACTCCAGGTGCTCGCCGAGTTTGAACTCGCTCTTCTCTTGTTCGCCCCTGGAAGGGATCCGCAAATACTGCGGTGAGGTGGCGCGCACGAAACCGTACTTGTACGGCAAAGGCTTGGACAGATCGGGCCGCCTCGTGGCGGCGCGAAGCAAGGGTTCGTTCGCATCGACGCTGGCCTCGTCGGTGCAGGCGTGCCCCATCGGATAGACACGGTACCACTGGCCCTTGCAGCCCTTGCCGCTAACGGGCTCTCGGTCGCGCGGCACCAGCCCGCCCAAGCGAATGTAGCCGAGTTTGCGCGAGCCGGTGTCAGGCAGCTTGTAGACCGTGGTGGCGATCGAAAGCGCGCCGAGCTGCGGCGAGTCCTTGGGAGCCTGTGTGTCGAGCTCCCCGTGATCCACCGCTGCAAGGGGTGAAGCCGCTGACCCGCCTGGTGCCGCGACGCCCGCCGCTCCTGCGGTGCCCGTGGTGCCCGTGCTGGCGCGTTCGCAGCCCGACGAAAACGCGAGCAGCACCAGCAGCAACGGAAAGAATCGAGGTAGCAAGCGGAGGGCCGTGTTCACGCCAAGCCTTGGCCACTCAACCAGGCGAGGCTAGTCTCGGGGCTCGCCCTCGAGCTTGCCTTCGAGTAGCGAGTACAGGATGGCTGAGGCCGTGTGTAGGCGATTCTCGGCCTGATCGAAGATCACCGAGCGCGGGCCGTCGGCCACTTCGGCGGACACCTCTTCGCCGCGGTGGGCGGGCAGGCAGTGCATGAAGATGGCGTCCGGCTTGGCCCGAGCGAGTAGCGCTGCGTTGATCTGGTACGGCAGCAGGGCTTGCTGGCGAGCAGCTCGCGTGCTGTCCGAATCACCCATGGACAGCCAGACGTCTGCGTACAGTGCGTCGGCGTCACGAACGGCCTCCTCGGGATCGCTGGTTACCACCACCTCCGAGCCGGACTTCTTGGCGACGGCACGCGCTGCTTCCACGAGCTCGTCCTTGATCTGGTAGCCGGGCGGCGCTGCGATCGCGAAGTCGGTGCCGGCGATCGCGGCGGCCTGCATCAAGCTCACGGCGACGTTGTTGCCATCGCCCACATAGGCCACCTTGCAGCGGTCGAGCGGACCGCGATGCTCGGCCAACGTGAGGAGATCGGCCACCGCTTGGCACGGGTGATGCCCGTCGGTCAGTGCATTGATGACGGGAATGCTGGCGGCAGCGGCCATTCGCTCGACGTCCTCGTCCTTGAACGTGCGGATCACGAAGGCTCGAGCGAATCGGCTGGCTACCCGCGCGGTATCCTCGATCGTTTCGCCGCGCCCCAGCTGCAGATCGCTGGGTCCAAGGGTGATAGGCGTGCCGCCAAGCCGCGCCACAGCCGTTTCAAAGGATATGCGGGTCCGCGTGGAAGGCTTGTTGAAGTACAGGCAAACAGTTTCACCGGCGAGCGCGCTGCGGCGCGCGTGGGGTCTCGCCTTGAACTTGGCTGACCTGTTCAACAGGTACTTCAAGTCTGCTCGACCAAGGTCGCTGATCCTGAGAAAATCCTTCATCTGGCTCCGAGAGCCGGGAAACCTTGCCCATGGCCTAATCGATTGCAAGATTTTCTCAGTGGGACGCGGAAATGCGCGGCCTGTCGGAGGATTCGACTTGAGCCCTCACCGCAGGGGCAGGCGCTGCCGCACCACTGAAGAATTCTCCGAAGGCACGTGCGTGGCGTCAGATTGGCGCGCGCTCGCCAGTCGAAAATTCCATCCTGGTACCGGTTCCGCATGGCGGTGCTAGGCTGAGGAAAGCCGCGCGGTATTGGCTTCTGGAGATGGATCGATGCGCTACGTCTGGTTGCTTGCAAGTGCGGGGTCGCTGTTGCTGCCCGGATGTTTGGTGGACGGGGCTGCCCGGCCGCCATCCGAACAGATCGACGGCTCCGGGGCGGACACCGGCACGGGCGGC
>JANNWK010000077.1:0-2076 GCA_031408355.1 Myxococcales bacterium | reverse complement strand
CTACTACCTTGAACGCTACCTGACGCTGCTGCTCGAGCTCATGAAGCCGCTCGCGGAGCGGGAGATTTGCATGAGCGCCGAGGTCGTGCTCTGGCTTGAACGCACGGCCGCCGCGCTTGAGAGCCACGCCAATCTGCTCGGCGCCCCCACTATCGATGACCAAGCGCGGCGCCGGCTCATGGACGCGCTGGGCGGAGCGGCCTCCGATTACCGAACCACGCTGTACGCGCAAGGTCTGCCACACAAGGCGAGCATCCGTGGCGAACGGCTGCTTGAGGCAGCCGAGTTAGCGCGGCGCTGGGTACGCCATACCATCGCTACCAGCCAGCGCGCCGACGGCCTCTATCACGCCTACAACTTGCTTTCGTTCAAGCCAGACGGCGGCGTGGCCATCGAGCACCTGTTCGAGATGCTGGAAGGCCAGGTGGCTGCGCTCAGTACTCGCGCCCTGGCGGAGCCCGAGGCCAGTGGCGTGCTCAACGCCTTGGCCGAGAGCCGCATGTACCGGACCGATCAGGAAAGCTACACCCTGTACCCAGATCGCAACTTGCCGCGTTTCCTGGAGAAGAACAGGATAAGCCCACTCGAACTGGAAAAGTCTGCGCTCCTTAGCCAGCTTCTGGCCGCCGGCGATGACCGCGTTGTCTTTCGCGACGCTCAAGGCGTCGCGCGGTTTCAGGCGGGCCTAGCCAACTCCGAACGCCTGGCGACGGCGCTAGGCGAGCTGGTGACGGCGTCCGATCATGCGGCGACGAGCTCAGCGGCCATCGAAGCAGCTCTGGCCGTGTACGAAGCGACCTTCGCACACCGCAGCTTCACGGGTCGCAGCGGCACCATGTTCGCGTACGAGGGCCTCGGCAGCATCTACTGGCACATGGTCGCCAAGCTGCTGCTGGCGGTGGCGGAGCGGACCTTCGCGGCCGCCGAGCGGGGCGCTCCAAACGAAGCCATCGCCCAGCTCAAGCGCCAGTACTATGCGGTGCGGCGCGGCCTGGGTGGCTTCAACAAGACACCCGCCGACTACGGCGCCTTCCCGCTCGATCCCTACTCGCATACGCCGCAGGGCGCAGGCGCGAGGCAGCCGGGCATGACCGGCCAGGTGAAGGAAGAGGTGCTCACGCGACTCTACGAGCTCGGGGTGCGCGTGAGCGACGGCCGGGTCTCCTTTCGGCCCATCCTGCTGAGAGAGTCCGAATTTTTGCGCGAGCCCGCGACCCTCGCGACGTTCGACCTTGCCGGCGCGCCGCTCTTGGTGCCGCTCCCAACAGGCAGCCTGGGCTTTAGCTACTGCCAAGTGCCGGTCGTCTTCCATGCCAGCGACGAGTCGCGCATCGCCGTCACGGAGGGCGCACGGGTGAGCGAGCTCGTCGGCGATACGTTGTCCTCCGACGTCTCGGCTGCCCTTTTCGCCCGCACCGGCCGAGTCCGGCGGATTGACGTCTGGACCCGGCCTGGGTGCTAGGCGCCAATCTTTTCCTCGAACACCGTCCAACTCGGGGCTAGGCTCCCGCGGCTTGTCTATTGTTGCTGCGCACGGTCTGCAAAAAAGCTATGGAAATCATATAGTTCTGCGTTCAGCGGACCTCATCATCGAGCCCGGGGAGCGGGTGGGTGTGGTCGGCTTGAACGGCGCCGGCAAGAGCACGCTCGGCAAGCTGCTCGCCCAGGTGGAGACGCCGGATGGCGGAACGATCGCCCGGCGTCGCGGCACGCGCGTGCAGTACCTCGAACAGGTCCCGAGCTTCGACGCCAACCTCAGCGCCGAAGAGGCCGTCACCCAGGGACTGGGAGCTTGGAACGAGGCGGTCGCCAAACACGCGGCGGCGAGCGTTGCCATCGGTGAGGATCCTGAGAACTCCGAGCGCGCGCTGCAGGAGCAGGCCGACGCAGCCGAGGAGGTGGAGCGCCTCGGCGGCTGGGACCAGAGCCATCGTATTCGCGCCGTGCTGGGCCACCTTGGTATCCAGCGGCCGGAAGCGCCCATCTCCCAGCTAAGCGGCGGGGAACAGCGCCGGGTAGCCCTGGCGCAGCTGCTGGTGGCTTGCCCCGATCTGGCCGTGCTCGACGAACCGACCA
>JANNWK010000076.1:0-4540 GCA_031408355.1 Myxococcales bacterium | reverse complement strand
GGCCTTCGGCGCCACCGACGCTGGCGGGGCTACCGGCACCAGGTAGCGCCCGGGTTCGCTCGCGAAACGCTCGCGGCAACGAGGATTGCAAAAGTAGAACGTGACCCCGGCGTGGACATGCGAGCCGCCCTTGGCGCTTGCCGGATCCACGCTCATACCGCAGACCGGATCTTTCACGGCTTCATTCATGGGGTCTATCAACTGGATCTCCCCCCGAACGCGGCAAACCGCAAGCGCCTCAGCGGCCGAGCAGCCCCACCAGCTCAATCACCCGGGTCCGCAGCTGCGGCTGCAAGGCCAGCGTTTGCAGGGGATCGGCCGAGAGTTCACGACGAATGTTGCGGGAGCGGCCGAACATGGTCAGAAAGAGCCGCGCCGTGTCATAGCGAAACTCCGGATTCATCAGCATCAAGCCGTTGAGGGCCCGGCCGAGCTTCCCAAGCTCGGCCGGCTTGAGCCCGCGGGCGACGGCAGGCTCTGCGTAGTGCGAAAGCTTCTCCACTAACTTCGGGCTTAGCCTGTCGACGAGGAAGTTGTTGTAGAAGAACGCGAGCATCACGCAGCGACCGACAAAGTCGAAGCCATGCTCGGAAAGCAGCTCGCCCACCGCTCGCTTCCGTTGCGTGCGGTGTCGATAAGAGCTCACCGAGAAGAACCAGCCGTGGAGCCGCCCTTGCACCGCGCAGGCTGCGAAGTACTCGGAGGTCATGGCGAAGGCTTCCCCCAGCATGAGCGCCGCCAAAGAATCGGGCTCCGACAGGGCCGCCGCAACGTCCGTCGGGCGCCCAAACAGAGCGTGAAATGCCACCGCGTGCGCCGACTCGTGCAAGAGATAGTTCGGCGCCGGGCGGTTCTTGTGCAGATCGGCCAGCGTAAAGAAGCCGGGGCGGCTTGCTTCCAGGTGCAGAAGCCCGGTCAGACTGGGGCGATACGGGATCTTGCGGCTGCACAGCAGCGAGTCGAGGTGAATCAGCGGAAAACCGAAGTAGCCGCGCTCGTCCTCGAGCGTGAAGCGAAACCCCGCTCGGAGCGTCGCGTCGCGGATCCGGCGAAAGAAGGGATTGTTGAGGTACAGGTAGCCGTCGCCCACGCTCTTGGCGAGGCGGGCGCTGCCGTGGCAGCGGCGTTGCAGCTCGATCACTTCCTGGAGTCGAATGGCCCTTTCTAACTCTGACTTGGGCCGGGCGAGCGCATTTCGAAGCCAGAGGCCGAACCTGCAACAATGCAGGCCAGTGCTGGACATGAGCCGGTGTGCCTCTTCGCCCAAGCTCCCTTTCGCCCTGGCTCCTCGCGCTCGTTTTCGGATGTAGTGACCCGCCCGCCGAGCCCGCGGACGCGGTAGCCGGTCGAGCCGGTAGCCCCCCCGGGAACGCCGGTAACGGTGCGGTGGTCGCCCAGGGCGGTCAGACCGCGGCAGGCGCCGGAGACGGAGCGGGCAGCAGCAACGTCGCGGCAGCCGGCGCCGCGGGCGTGGGGGGCGCCGTGACACCGGCCGGCATCAGCTGCAGCCCCGGCCCCGACGGCAACGGCATCCACGAACAGCCCGAGCCCTATGGCAAGCCCGCGGAAGCAACGCTCAAGCCCGGGGTCACGCCGGGCCTGCTCAGCCCACTCACCCCCTTCGAGAGCGCCCTGTACCGCGGGCACGTCTTTGGCTACCGACTGTATGTGCCGGCCGCGTATCAGCCGGGCAAGCCGGCGGCCATGATGGTGTTCCAAGATGGGCCCAGCCACTATCTGGGCCAGAGCGAAGCCAAGTTCTTCGCCAACGTGGTGCTCGACAACCTGATAGCGGAAGGCAGCATCCCCGTCTCGCTCGGCTTGTTCGTCGATACTTGCATGACCGCGTGCGACAACGACAGAGTCGCCGTCTACGATGACATCAGCCAAAAGTACGCGAGCTTCCTGCTCGACGAGCTCATCCCCGGCGTCGTGCTGAACCAATACGCGGTCGTCGCCGACCCAGCTGGCTGGGCCACGATCGGCTTCTCCGCCGGGGGCATTCAGGCCTTCACGACCGCCTGGCACAGGCCCGACGCGTTCGGCAAGGTCATCGGTCACAACACCAGTTTTCCAGCCTCCAAGGCCCACGGCGCCGACTACGCGAAGCTGCTCCTCGAAGCGCCCAACAAGGGCTTCCGCACAAGCCTCGTCAGCGGCAGCGCGGACCTCTCCGACGCTCGCGGCAACTGGCTCGAAGCCAGCCAGGAAATCGCGGGCGCCTTGGCCGCGAAAGACTATCCGGTGCGGCTGATGACCGGCACCGGCGGTCACTATCCGCCCGATCAAGCCTCGATGGACTTCCCGGACGCGCTCCGTTGGTTGTGGCGGGGCTGCAAGCTCGCAGGGTACTGAATTTCGCAGCACAAGCGAGTGGCCGCGGCCACTCCGACCGGTAGCAGCAGGATGCCGCAGCACGGCAGCCAAAACAGGAGCGCGAAGCTGACGCCGAAGCCAAGCACGACGCTCGCGTGTTGACGCATGAACGCCAGGCGCTGCCGTGCCCCCACGCCGCGCAGCGTGAGCGGATAATCGAAGAGCCCCCAGGCCACCCCGAGCGCGCCTATCAGCAGCTTGAGCGGGGTCGCCACCACAGCCAAGGGCGGCACGAGGAACTCCAGCAGGGTGAGCCCAATCAAGAGCGGCACGCTGAAGCTCAGGCCGAGTGCGAGCGAGCGAAAGCCACACCAAAATTCGGCGAAGAGACCCAGCGGCGAGCGTTCCGGCACGCGCAGCTCGGCTTCAACCAGCGTAGCGATGCGCTCCAGGGCCGGCGCACTGAGCGCGGGCGCCAGTAACGCGGAAACCACCCAGCCGAGCGCGGCGGAGAGGGCGACCGAGAGCCAAGAAGCGGCCGCGGCGCCGAACGACTGCAAGGTTCCGCCGCCCGACAAGCGCCCCTCGACCCACGGCTGCAGCAACTGCAGCGCCAGCCCCAGGAACCCGGCCTCGAGCAGCAGGAACACCACCGCCGGCACGAGCGCGTAGGGCCAGGCCGGCCTGAGCCGCAGTAGATCGCGCGCCCCCACAAACACGGCCGAGAACCCGTGCCAGAAGCCGCTCGCGTGTGCAGCGCCCCGCATTAGCTCAACCGAAGTTCGCCCGTTGCTAGCTGGCCCAGCACAGAAATCACCAGCTCCCGCTCGCGTTCCTGCACGCGAGCCGCCAGAGCTTCGGGCGTATCGCCCGGCGCCACCGCCACCCGGATCTGAGCCAACACCCGACCGGAATCGTATTCAGCGTCCACCAGGTGCACGGAGGCGCCCGATTCGGCTTCTCCCGCGGCCAGCACCGCCTGGTGCACTTTGAGCCCGTACATGCCCTGACCTCCGAATTTTGGCAGGAGCGCGGGATGGGTGTTGAGGATGTGACCGGCGAAAGCTTGCAGCAGACGCGGGCCCAGCTTGCGCATAAAACCCGCCAGCATCACGACCTGGACGTCAGCGTCCAGCAGCGCCTGGGTCATCGCGTCGTCCAGCGCCTGCGGGTCGGGATGCGTCTTGCTCGAGACATGCACAGCGGCGGCTCCAGCCGCCCGCGCGCGGCGCAGCGCGCCTGAATCGGAGTTGTTGCTGAGCACGAGCGCCACTCGCGCCCCGATCAAGCCGCCCGCGCAGGCATCCAAGATCGCCTGCAGCGTGGTGCCCTCGTGCGAAGCCAGGACGCCAATCCGAAGAAGTGCTGACACGCTTTGGCTATACTTCAGGAGCCCGCGCGAAAGAACTGGGCCCCACCGCTGCGCAGGATCGTGGGGGCATTCTTGGGGCGACGCCCGAGCGCTTCCACGGCCTCGACGTCAAGGTAGAGGCCCGGTCCCCAGCCCTCGGTCCCCAGTTCCTCGTCGCCGTGGGTAGCGGCTTCGGCCAGCAGCGCCCGGCGCAGCGGCTCGCTGGGCAGCGAAGCCCGAAACAGTTTCACGCTGCCGCAATCGACGATGTCCGGACGCGGGTCCGCCTCGTCGACCCAGCAACTGCCGTGCGTCAACATGCCCGCGCTGGCGTAGCCGTGCTCGCCAAGGGTGGCGCGTAGCTCCTTCAACCAGGTGATGGGATCTGCGTGCTGCTCGCCGTCCTGCATTTCGACGTAGAAGGCAAAGCCAAGATCGATAGCGCGCGCCCCAGCACCGGGAGGGCTCTCGGTCAGGCGATCGCGGACGAGCGCGGCGAAGGTGACATAGCGATCGATGAACGCTTCCCGCTCCCCCTGGTACTCGTCCTCCTCAATCGAGAAGTAGGAGACCAGCAGGCCGAACGCGTTCTCGTCGATCATGGCCGTCGTTTAACCCATTTTTGGTGAGTCGGCGGGGGCTGCAGTCTCAAAGTGAGGCAGATCGGGTTGTCGGGCCCTGCAGGACGGCCGAGGCCGGCCTTAACCCTCGCGGTCGCAGCGCCGTACTGAGGGAACGGATCCTGGCAGTGCCCCGTGATGGAGACCGGCGTCACGAGTATTTCGACCCACCCACAGTCTGCTTCGGCCTACCCGCACGACTTCGCGAGCGACGAGACCGACAGCGGCGTCTTCCAGCACTCCGAACAGTCGG
>JANNWK010000075.1:0-15870 GCA_031408355.1 Myxococcales bacterium | reverse complement strand
CGAGGGGCGTGAACGCGCCGCCCGCCGATTCGATCAGCGTGATCGTTCTCCTAGGTGACGTTACATGTGATGTCATGTCACTATTCTCTGCCTTGGTTACCCAGTCGGCGACGACCGCCAGATCGAGCGTCACGCCCGCTTCGCGCGCGGCCCGATGCGGCGAGACTGGGGCCGCGAAACGCCAGGGCGAAAGCGCCGGCTCGTGTCCGGCGGCCTGCGCTATCAAGCCCGCATCCCCCGCATCGCCGGGAGTCACGCCGCTCTCGATCGGCTTCAAGGCTCGCACGCGCGCTCGCCCGCGCAGGCCCTCAGCGATCCGGCAGGTCACGTAGGTCTTGCCGACGTTGGTGCCGGTGCCGAGGATCACGACGCGCATGCTTGCTCCAGCTGGTTCGCCAGCCGCTCGACGGCGTCGTCGGGCCAATCGGCGTGCACGGTCAGGCGGAGCCGGGCGCTGCCGTCGGGGACCGTGGGGGGACGGATGGCCTGGACCAGAATGCCAGCTTGCCGGAGCGAGAACATGACCTCAAGGGCCCGCTCGTTGGAGCCCAGCAGCAGGGGCACGATGGGTCCTGCCGCGCTCGACATGAGCGGCAGGCCGCGTTGTCGAAGCGCCGCCCGCAGGGCTTCCGCGTGGCGCGCGAGCTGCCGTCGCTCAGCGTGGGCCTCGCGGGCGGCCCTGACTTGGTGCCGGGCTAGCCGAGAGAGCAGGGGCGAGGGGGCGGTCGAGAACACGAAGCTGCGCAGGCGATTCCAGAGCAGCTTGCGGAGCTCCAGAGGGCCGGCGACGAAGCCGCCCTGGGCCCCGACAGCCTTGCCCAGGCCGGCGACCAGCACGTCAGGCTGCACCTGAGCGGCCCGCCCCGCGCCGCCCCCTTCAGGCCCGAGCACGCCCAGCGAGTGGGCTTCATCCACCACGAGCCCCGCGCCGTAGCGGTCGCACAGCCCACGGAGCTCTCGCAGATCCGGCTGATCGCCGTCCATGCTGAACAGGGCTTCGGTGACGACCCAGGCGGGTCCCGCGCCCACACGCCCACGGAGCGCCTGCTCAACCGCTGCCAGCTCCAGGTGCGGCGTCACGACCACCCGGGCCGCTGCCAGCCGGCAACCATCGACGATCGACGCGTGATTCAGGGCGTCGGAAACGATCAGGGCGCCGGCACCGGCGAGCGCCGGAAGCAGGCCCGTGTTGGCGGCAAAGGCGCTCGTGCACAGCAGGCTCGCCGGCAAGCCGGTCCATTGGGCGAGGTCCGCTTCCAGCTCCTCGTGCTCGGCAAACGTGCCCTGGACGAGTCGGGAGGCACCAGCGCCCGCCCGAAGCCCCTCCAGGCTCGCCAGCGTTTCACGTGAAACGCCGCGCGCGCCCAGCCCCAGATAGTCGTTCGAGCAGGCATCGAGCCAGGCCGGCTCGGACCCAGCCGGCGCCGCGACTTCGCGAGCTCTCGCGTCCGCCGGATCCCGGAGAAGCCCTGCCATCGAGAGGCCCTCGAGCTGGGTGCGGAGCCATTCCTGCATCAAGCCGGAATAGCGGGGCATGAGCGCGGCGTCGAGCCCAGAGACGCACCCCTGGGGGCCCGAAACGTACAGCGGCTGAGCGCCCCGCCCATCCCTGACAGTCCACCCAGCCTGGCGGGCGAGCGCCCGGCTGCGAAAATGGCGCGACCGAGCCACCGGCTGTTTCACGTGAAACATAGATACGCCCTAGTCCTTATTACTATACCGTGTAATTTCAACCAGTTATTAACTATCCCGCAGGTCCCAGGCGAGTCATTGAGACTTCTCAGTCTTTTTAATTGCATCTGCGTCCGATGAGGGATCGAGCCCCGCAAGCGGATCAGAGCGATCTCTGGCCACAATTCTCTGCACCCCGTGCCATGATTGGGACGTCAAGTTCTTTATGAATCGCTCTTTGCTCTTGCCCGCCCCCAAGCGAGGGGCCTACGACCGCTCGCTGACTCGCGCGGAGCGAGATGGTGAGCATCGCGAGCGCTTGCTCGCGGCGGCGGCGGAGGTGCTGGCGAGCGGTCCTGTCACGATCGGCAAAATCGTCGAACGCGCGGGGGTCGGGCGCAGCACCTTCTACGAGTTCTTCGACGATCCGGAGCATGTGCTGCTCACGCTTGAACAGCGAGTGCTGCGCGCACTTGCGCTAGCGCTGGAGGCTGCGCTGCTCGAGGCGCGCACGCCGCTCGAACGCGCGCGCGGCCTCTCACGGCATTGGTTGAGCGAGCTCGAGCAGAAGGGTCCTGAAGGACGGGTCGCGCTCAGCGTGCGCGCGCCGGGAGCCTTGCTCTCTCCCGCCGGTGAACTCATGCATCGTACCCTGACGCGCTTCGGCGAAGCAGCGCACGCCGAAGTCGGCTGGGGCAGAGCGACCGATAGCGTCGCCGTGCTCGCAGCGGCAGCGGCCGCCGAAGCCGTAGCGCGCCGTCAACTGAGCGCCGACCCGCTGCCAGAAGCGCCCAGGCTTCTAGCCGACGTCATCATCCGACTCCTGCGCTAGCAGCAGCTCGCCACTTGTGTTTCGGACAGGTTGCGGCGGGCCCGTCCTCTGCGCCGATTCGAATAAGCTGTGTGCGACCTGTGGAGAATCCCCGCTGGCGCAAGCGCCTGCGCGCCTGGGCCACTTGAGGCATTTCCATGTGGGGCTCAGGGTGCTACGGTCTGGGACGAATGGCTGCCAGCCCCGTCGAGCTCAAGGTGGGAGGCCAGACGTATCGCGTCGTCGCCTCCGCTGAGGAAGCCGAGCTACGCCGACTGGCGGACTTGGTCGACGTGCGACTGCGTAGCCTCAGCGCGCCGGGCCGGCCGATTTCGCCGCAGTCCCTGCTGCTGGCCGCCATCTCGCTGGCCCACGATGTGGAAGAAGAGCGGGGGTTGCGCTTGCAGGTGGAGGCCCGCTCCAAGGAAATGCTGCGCAGCGTGCTCAGTCGAATCGACGCCGCCATTGAAGCCAGCGACGAGAAGCCAGAATTCGAGCAGCACGAGCCCGCGCCCGCGGACCTGCTCAGCGACGACTTCGACGTTTAGCGCCGCGCGGCGCCACTACGGCGCGCCCTTGGTGCGACGCTCGATCGGCGGCAGCGGTGGTAGCTCCAGGACCACCCGCCAATTGCCGTCTTCGCGCACGCACTTCACGCGCTGCACCAAGGAGTCTTCGCCGGTGACCGTGACCTCCGCCCAGTCGCCGTCGATGCGCGCTTCGAAGCGGCGCGGCTTGTGGTGCAAGCTGAAGCGCGAGGGCGGCAGCATTTCCTCGGGCGCGATCTCCCGACCGGCCACGTCACTGGCGCGCTTGGCACGCTCAGCGAGGTTGCGGCGGGCATCGCTCCACAGCAGTTCGTAGGCGGCGCGCGCGTTCTTGCGCTCGCCGTGCACGCGCTGCATGCGTTCGATGAGTTCGGCCACGACGCGATCAGGCTCAACGTCACTTGGCTCCTCCTCGCACGCGCCGAGCGCCGCCACCCACAAGAAGAGGAGGGGCAGCCGGCGCAGGGTGCGCCACGTCAGGCTGGCCCGGCTCAAGGCGAAATCCGGCGCAGGGCGGCGCTGGTGAGGCCCATCGCCTGATGCACCTCGCTCATGGTCTGCGCTGCTATGGCGCGCGCCCGCGCGGCGCCGTCGGCCAGCACCTCGAGGACCTGTGCGGGCTTGGCGCGCAGCTCCGGCAAGCGTTGCTGAAGGGGCGTGAGCTCGGCCACGAGCGCGTCCCGGAGCCGCATCTTGCAGTCGCCGCAACCCAGCGCGCCGGAGCGGCAATCCCGCTCGATGCCGACGACCTCCGGCTCAGTGCTCGCCGCCTTGTGGATCGTAAAGATGTTGCACAGGTCCGGACGGCCGGCGTCGCCCAGCTTGAGCTTCAACGGATCGGTAAAGGCTCCCTTGAGCTTCTTCTCGAGCAGCTTTGGCGGATCCTCGAGATCGATCGAGTTGCCTCGGCTCTTGCTCATCTTGGCCTTGCCGTCCATGCCCAGAATACGCGGGGTGGTGGAGAGCTTGGGCTTCGGCTCGGGAAAAACCTTGCCGAAACGAGCGTTAAAACGCCGGCAGATCTCGCGCGCCAACTCCAGGTGCTGCACCTGATCGTCGCCCACCGGGATCAAGTTGGCCTTGTACAGGAGCACGTCGGCGGCCATGAGGATCGGGTAGGTGAAGAGCCCCGCGTTGATGTTCTGCTTGTGCTGATCGCCCTTCTCCTTGAACTGCGTCATGCGGTTCAGCTCACCCATCATGGTGAGCGTGCTGAGGTACCAGGCAAGCTCCATGTGCTCCTTCACGTCGCTCTGCACGAACACCAGAGACCGCGCTGGATCCACCCCGCCGGCCAGGTAGACCGCGGCGGCCTCGAAGACGCGGCGGGGTAGCTCGGCAGCATCGTACTCGACGGTCACGGCGTGCGCGTCGACCACGCAGAATAGGCAGTCGTTGTCGGGCTGCCGCCCGAGCTCTACCCACAGTTTGAGCGCGCCGTAGTAGTTGCCAATGTGGAGGCCACCGGTCGGCTGCATGCCGGAGAAGATTCGATTCATGGGGCGGCGTCAGGCTAACAGCCTTGAAACCTGCTCTCAAACTCGGCGCTGCCTGAGCCGGCCACGGACGCAAAGTTGGCCCCGTCCGATCCCGACCCGGTACGATTTGCGGGCGAGCATGCCAGCCCATATTTCGGCCCTGAAGAGCGCGGCGCCCCGCCGCCTACGCCCATCACCTGAGCTCGGCGACCGCGATGGCGCCGAGTTTCGCCTGGTTCGCAAGGGAGATCCTGACTGCGTTCTCGTAGCCGGGGACAATCTGAGTGCGCTGCGTCTGCTGGCCGCGCGGCCTACTCGGTTCGCGCTGGCTTACCTGGATCCGCCCTTTCTCACGGGCCGAGAGCACATGCTGGTGCAGCGCCGTCGGGACAAGGCCGGGCAGCTCGTGCGAACTTCCAAGCCCGCTTTTGACGATCGCTGGGATTCGCTCGACGAGTATTTGGCCGCGCTCAAGCCGCGCATCGAGGCGGTCAGGGACCTGCTCCTGCCAAGCGGTTGCCTCGTGCTGCACGTGGATCCCAAGACGAGCCACTACCTGAAGGTGCTGTGCGACCAGATCTTCGGACGCGCGTGCTTCGCGAGCGAAATCGTTTGGCGCTATCGACGCTGGCCAGCCAAAACCAAGAATTTTCAGCGAGTGCACGACGTACTGCTTCGCTACGTGAAGGATCCGAGCGTCGAGCCACGCTTTCATCAGCTCTACGAGCCGCTCGCCGCCTCGACCCTCGCCACGTGGGGCAACAAGCGACAACGCGCGGTCACGAACGAGGCCGGCCGCCGCACCCACTCGAGCGTGACCGAGGAGGCTACGCCGGGCGCGCCGCTTGGCGACGTGTGGGAGATCGGCATCGTGGCTCCCGTGGCTAAGGAACGTACGGGCTACCCCACGCAAAAGCCGGAAGCGCTGATGGATCGCTTGATCCAGAGCTGCACCGAGCCGGGCGACTGGGTGCTGGACGCCTACGCGGGCAGCGGCACCACCGCCAGTGTGGCGCGACGCCTGGGGCGCGCGGTGCTCTCGATCGATGAGAGCGCAGCCGCGCTGCAGGTCGCGCGCCGCCGGCTCAAGCTGGCCGGTTTTCCTCCGCTGGAGGAGAGCGTCGCCGAAGCGGCGCGACCGGCCAAGACGCTGTGCAGCACGCGAGTCGTCGCCTGACGTCAGCGCGTGCCGCGTTCGCCGGCCACTGGCGTGACGGCCCCCGCTTTCGCCGGCTCGGCGCTCGGCAGCGGCCGGTCGGGCCGGGCCGGGCCGGGCGCTGGCGCGAACAGCGCGTCCGGTAAGGTCTCAAGCAGGGCTGGGTCGTGGTTCGTGAGATGCTGCTTGCGCAGCCGATCGAGCAGCTGTTTTCTGTGCAGCTCCAGCCGCTCGCGCGTGAGGAGCGCGCGAATTGCCGGGGTTTCCTCAACAACAGTCCGGGAGATCGCCGGCAGGCTGCCGCGCCGCCAAACCACGGCCAAACCATTTTCGAGCTTTACCGGCTCCGCCACCAGCTGGCCGTCGCTGAGCGGATCAGCGGCTGCGAAGAGCGCCGATCGACGCGAACGCTGGGCGCCTCCGTGCTGCCGTCGGGGCGAACGAAACCGAGGTCGCCGTCGCGCAGCTTCGTGGCGGTGTCGAGCGAATGCTCGCGAGCAAAGTTGCTCCAGCGCGAAGGCCCTCCCGGGCCACGCGACTCGGCGATGATCCGCTTGGCGAGCGCCTCATCCTTGACCAGAATGCGCCAAATCCGGATGCGGCGCGGCGTCTCAAAACGCCCGCGATGTGCCTCGAAATAGCCCTGAATATCCGGGAGAGTCAGGGGCTGTGCTGCCTCGGCCTCGCGAGCCAACGCGGCGTCCATGATCCGTCCGTAAAGCTCGCGCAGGCGATCGGCCGTGCGCGGCTTGCGGTCGAGCCCGCGAGCCTTCGCCTCCGCGTAGCCGAGCAGCTCCGGCACCAGGCGTCGCTCCACCACGGCGCGTCGCCGCGCGGCGTCGTCGGCGCCCAGTTCGACCAGTTGGAACGCGGGCACGCGCAGCAGCGCCCGGGCCACGGCCGCCCCGTCGGCGCTCTCGCTCCCAACGCGCAGCACGGCCTGGTCGGCGCCGAGAGCAGGCGCGCTCATGAGCAGCAGAAAGAAGGCGGAAAACCGGGGCATACTGGGTGGCCTAGTACTGCGGGAGAACCCAGCCAAGCTGCTTCAGGACGCCTCGCAAGGTACGCTCTTCGTCGCGCGCGCGCTGCTGATAGACCAGAAAGCGTTCCACCTGAGCCAGCGTCGCCGAGTAGGCCGAACGCTCGTAGTTCTCGAGCACCATCAGCAGGTGGGGGTGAGCTTGGACGACTTCCTTGGGCACGCTCATGCGCGACGCCGCTTCGAGCCGAGCCAGCGCCACGCTGTGCACGAGGCCAGCCAAGTCCTTGTCGTTGACGCGGCCGCGCAGGTACTCGGACTCACGGCCGCCCTGAGCCACCAGCATCGCCACGCGATCCAAGTAGCTGCCAGCCCGCGCCGGACGGGCCAGCAGCAGCAGCGCCAGCGGACCCAGCCCAAGAACGCCGCGGCGTGCCAGCACCCGGCTCATACCGAAGGCTCTCCCGCGGGCTCGGGCTCGGGCTCGGGCTCAACTTCTGGCGCGACCTGCGTAAGCGCCTGGCTGGCAGCAGCGCGCTCGGCCGCTCGCTTGGATTTTCCCTCGCCCTGGCCCAGCAACTGGCCTTGGTGGCGCACTTCGACGCGGAACCAGCGCTCGTGAGCCGGGCCGCCCGTCTCGACCAGGTCGTAGCTCGGCGCGAGGCCGGAGCTGGCCTGCAGCCGTTCCTGCAGGGCGCTCTTCGGGTCAAGCTCCGACGAGAGCGTATCCGCGAGGGGCGCCGCGATGAGTGCGCACAGCGAGCGTGCCGCCTCGAGGCCCTGCTCCAGGAACGCTGCGGCAACGAGGGCCTCCACAGCGTCCGCCAGCACGTTGGTCGCGTCGCCCAGGCCCGCCGCTTCTGCCCCGCGGCCCAGCCGAAGCGCCTGCGCGATGTCATGCTGCCGCGCCCACTGCGCTAGCGCTTCGGCGCTCACGAGCTGCGAGCGCATGCGCGTAAGCACCCCTTCATCGGCCTCACGCTCGCGCGTGAAGAGCAGCTCAGCCACGCAGAAGCCGAGCACGGCGTCGCCGAGAAACTCAAGTCGTTGGTTGTTGGCAAGCGCGCGACGCTCGTTCGAAAAGCTTGGATGAGTGAGCGCCTCGGTCAAACGTGGGGCGTCCGCCGGCAGGCCCGTCAGGGTCGCGATGCGATCGCGCTGCGCCACAAAGTCGTTTCTCACGCGGGGTCCCGAGGCTAGCACTCGCCCGGGACGCTTTGCCTACCCATAACGCGCTGCGTTAGGCCGATAGCTGTGGAACTTTCGAAAAGCCGCGGGTGTCGGGTGTTTGGATGCAGCTCGACTATCCTGGCGTCATGGCGGTGCTCACAGCGTGCCCCTTTTGCCGAAAGCTCTACACCCAGGACGAGGGTCGCACGTGTCCTGATTGCGATGTAGCGCTCGTGGCCATGGATCGGCTGCCGCCCTCTCGTGAAGCCCTGGAGGAGGAAGAAGCCGAGTTCGGTCCGCTGAGCCTGCCCGAGAACCGCCTGCTCCCAAGCCTCTACCTGGGTCGCGGCCGGGGGGCTCTCATCGCTCTATCGCTTGCCGGTCTGGGCTCGTTCTTCCTGCCTTGGGTCGAGCTCACGATGCCCGAGACGGCCGTGTACAGCGGCTTCGATCTCGCCAGCGGACGGGCGGGCTGGCTTTGGGGGGGCGCGACGGCGTGGCTCGTGATGACGCCGCTTTCGCTCACGCGCCGCACCATCGCGCAGATGCGAGGGGTGCGGGTGGTGGCCGTGATGCTAGCTGCCATGACCATTACGGAGGTCGTCATGCTGCTGCTACTGCCGCCGCGCCGGGGCCTGGTCCCGCTCGAGCTCGGCTTCCGCTACGGCATCTACTTGAGCGGAATCATCTCGCTCATCGCGGTCGGAGTAGCGGCGCGCTTCGGTGGCAGCTTAAGCAGCTTGCCGAATTTCTTGGTCGACGTGCGCGTCGCCCACGGAGCTAGCGCGGGCAAAGTCGCAGAGACGAGCGCGGGCGAAACGCTACATTGACGCCGGCGCCGGGAGCGCAACAGGCGCGCGAGTTCGTCGGCGAGCTGGGGCATTTCCTGCCAAAAGTTGCTGAAATGGGGGAAGGTGCTAGCAGGCTGGATGGGCGTGTCGCGGAGTCCCATCCGAAGCGCACCAGCGGAGCCCGACGGCGAGGGCGACGACAGCGCGTTAGATTTCTCGGAGGTGCCGGCAACGGTTGTCTGCGCCAGCTGCGGCTTGCCCGAGTGCGGGTGCGAAGCGGAGCGCCCCTCCGCCTTCTCCGGGATCGTGGCGATCGTGCCCTGGGAGCGACGCGGTACGCTCCTGGGAAGGCTTTGGGCTACCGCCAAGCTTGCAACGCTGGCACCCGAGGCCTTCTTCGGATCGCTGCCGCCAGGCGCGCTGGCAGCGCCGCTCGGGTTCGCTTTGCTGGCCGAGCTGCTTTCCGCGCTGGGCTTGGGGGCCACGCTGGGCTTGGGATTGCTCGCGCTGTGGCCAGCGCTCGCGCACGAGATCTTCGCGCGACAGGAGCTGCGAGAACTGGCCCTGCGCGGCACACTTCTTGGGGTGCCGGCCCTGGCGGGCTTGATGGTGGCCTTGCACGCCGGTCACGGGCTCGCGCTCGACACGGCCGCGAGGCGCGCTGGATCCCGGCAAGCCGGGCGTGGGCTCCGCTTCGGTCTTTACAGCTGCGGCTGGGACCTCATGACTCTGCCGCTGGGCCTTTTGATGCTCGTCGTCACCGATGGGCCCGCGGCTGCCCTGCGCTGCGCGCCCCGCGGACTGACGGCCCCGCGGCGCGCGGCACTCGCGTACCTCGTGCAGGTGCACCAGTTCGAACGCGAGCAAGCGCGCGGTATCTCGGGCTCAGCCCTCTGGCTGGTGGTCGTGCCCATGCTGGTGATTGTCACCGTGGTCACGGCGAGCGGGCTCTTGTGGGCGGCCCACTAGGTATCGAATCGAAAGACGCGGCGTCGGGCGGAGCCGACCTCAGAACATCGCGCCAAGTTCGAAGGACAGCGTGTACTGGCGCTCTTCGCCCTTAAGGGCCAGCTTGTCGGCCTCGCTGTCCTGGGCGTCCTCGGGCGGCACGAGATCCATCAGGAACTGCCCGCCCAGCATGACCATTTCGTAGCGGTAGTTGAGGCCGAGAATGAAGCGCTGACGCTCGAGTCTGGCGTTCTTGAACACGACGTTGTTGTTGAAGTCGAGCGGCGATCCGCCGTTGCAGATCGGCTGGCCATCGCTCGGCGCATTGGTCGCGTCCGGATCCGTGTTGCCCGGCAAGTTCTGCCCGGCGTAGTTGCAGTAGCGGAGGGCGTCGGTGCCTGGTGTCAGGTCGACCAGGCCGGAGTCTCCAAACGCCCACATGTATTGGTAACCAATGTAGGGCGTCAGGACCATCGAGTCTTGGATCGGCAGAGGCTTGCTGATCTGGGCGTCGAGCGCGGCAACGGTGATCTGAAACTGCGGCGTGCCCGTGATGCTGCGCACGCCGCCGCCCACCGCCACGTCCGGCAAGATGCCGCCCAAGCCGGTACGGAAGCCCTCGAGCAGGCTCAGGCGCACGTCGGCGCCGCCCGAGATGATGCTCGTCTTCGGCATGAAGCCGACCAGGCCGGTAAGTTCGAGCCCAAAGCCGAAGCTCTTGCGGAACTTCAAAGAATAGAGCTGCAGCAGTGACTGCGGGCTGTTGTTAACGGTGGAGGATTTCCCATTGGACGGATCCACCGGACCGCGCGTGCCGTTCTTCCAGTACGAGGCGTTGTTCGAGATGCTGGTGTAGTCGGCCTCCAGCGAAAGGTGAAACCCACCGTAGCCCGTGGTGCGCGCCGAATGCATCGCGGTGGGCGCGAAGGCGAAGGCGTACTGGCTGATCAAACGCTTGAAGGCAACGTTGTCCGCGGTGCACGCGATCGAGCCGCCGTTCTCGAAGCCGGGGCTCCAAGTGGGGTTTGGCTCGTCGTTCCATTCGCCTCGAGGGCTGCGACACTGGGGCTCAAGCACCAAGCGCTCAAGCGCTGGGTCCATGGGCTCGGCGGACGCGACAGCGCTCACGCAGGCGACGACGGTGGCGGAGGCAAAAGCGGCTAAGCGTACGCGCATCAGGCGATCCGACGCGCGAGGCTACTTGCCGCGCCTAAGCCACGTCAAGCTAACGAAATGGATCGGGGCATCTCGCGCCGGGCGGCTGCCCCGGCTAGCGTGAGAGCTTCCCGCTGGCCGACATGACCGAAACCCCCGACCGCCTGCGCCCCGCGCCCGTAGAACGACCCTTCCACATCGTCCTGGTCGAGCCGGAGATCCCGCCGAACACGGGCAATGTGGCCCGGCTTTGCGCCGCGACCCGCTCACCCCTGCACCTGGTAGGGAAGCTGGGCTTCCGGATCGACGAGCACGCCGTGCGGCGCGCCGGCCTCGACTATTGGCACCTGGTCGAGGTCCGGACCCACGAAACCCTGGATCTGGCCGAAAGCGCCATCGAGGCCGAAGCTCCCTTCGGTCGCGTGCCGCGCCGCTACCTGCTGAGCGGGCACGCGGAGCGGAGCTACCTGGATGTGCGGTTCGAGCTGGGCGACGTCCTGGTGTTTGGCAAGGAGAGCGTGGGGCTACCCAAGGAGCTCTTGGCGACCCGCAAGGCCGAGGTCATCGGCATCCCGATGCCGGGGCACGTGCGCTCGCACAACCTGGCCAACTCGGTCGCCATCGTGCTCTACGAAGCGCTCCGTCAAACCGGCGCGCTGACGGTGCAAGCCCCCGCGGCTCCCGGCTAGCGCACCACCACCGTCGGCATGGCCGCGCGAAAATCCGCGTGGACGCTGCGCGACGCGCCGGCCGCGAGCTCGACGCGCGCGACAACGGGCGACGCGAACGTGGCCGACCGAAACGTGACCGCGTAGTTGCCGGGCGGAAGCTTGAGCTCGCGGACAGGCGTGACCTCGGTCTGCGCCACCCTGCCGCCCACCACCGTGACCGTCGCCGACGGATCGGCGGTGAGCTTGAGCGAGCCGGGAGTAGCAGCCGCCGAAGCGGGGCCAGGGGCCGTCGCAAGCGTGCTCGGTCTCGCGGCGGCGGGTCGCGACGGCGACGGCGCAGACGGAGCGGCAGAAGCCGCAAATGCAGCGATTTCAGGGGGCATCGACCGGGGGGCGACCTGCAGCACGCGCGCATCAACGGGAGCGCTTGAGGGGCGCCCGCTGGCTGAAGCCGACGACAACGGCGCGCGCGCCCCAGGAGAACTCACGACCAGCACCGTTGTCAGCAGCGCGGCGACCGCAAGCACCAGCGCAGCCGCAAGCCAGCGCCCGGAGCTCGACGGGGGCGGCTTCGAACCCGAGTAGCGGCGGGTGGCGGGTTCTTGGCTGGCCTCGGCAGGCGAAGCTGAAGGCGGCGAGGACGCCGCGGCCCGCCGCGAATCGGTCGCGCGCTCGGCGGGCGGCACGCTCGGGATCTTGCGCGTCCACTGGATCAGATCGTCGCGGGCGGCGAAGGTGCGCGTGATGGGGACCGCGCCGGGAGGCGTGAACGGCGCGAGGGGCGGAGTCGCCGGTCCGGCGCTGGGCCGTCCAGACTGCAGCGCAAGCGGCGTGGCGGCTGGCGTGAGCGGGCCGCTCGAGTCGCCCGCCAGCCAGGGCCTGGAGTGACTGGGAGCGCGGCGACGCGTCCGGCGCACGCGCTCCCCCAAGCGCTTGGCGACATCCCCGCTGTCGAATTGGCGGGAAAAGTCGCGGAGTTTGCGGGCCAAGCTCTCGGCCTCTTGTGGGCGATCCGCCATCGAAAGCGCGACGGCCTGCGCTATCACGTCGGCGACGGGCGAAAGCTCCGGGCGCCCGGCGTCGAGCCTCGCCAAAGGCTCTTTCAGCGCGTCGACGCTCGCTTCGAAGGTACTGCGTCGGAACGGCGCGTGGCCCGTCCAGGCCTCAATCAGCAGCGCGCCCACGGCGAACACGTCGGTGGCTGCAGTGAGCCGCTGGCCGCGGATTTGTTCGGGCGGCATGTGGCCCGGCGAGCCGAACACCTCGAGCGGGGCGCCCGCGCGCGCACCACTGACCGGAGCGGCAATGCCAAAATCGATGATTCGCACCGCGCCCTCTTCGTCGAGCAGCACGTTGCGCGGCGTCACGTCGCGGTGAACGATGCCGCCGCGGCGGTGCGCATAGTCGAGCGCTCGGCAGATCTCGACGCCCAGGTAGGCGCCCTCAGCGGCGTCCAAAGGCCCGGTCGCGGTGAGGATCTCGGTCAGGGTCAGGCCCTCACAAAGCTCCATCGCGATGTAATAGATGCCCTGCTCGACGCCCAGCTCGTAGACCGGCACGATATTGGGGTGGCTCAGCTCGACGGCGATCTTCGCCTCCTCGACAAAACGCCGCACGAAAGCCTCGTCGAGCGAAAGCTCCGGCCGGATCTGCTTAACGACGAGGCGCTTCTCGAACCCGACCGCACCGCGTAAGGTGGCGAGGTAGACGTGCGCCATGCCGCCTTTCGCCAGCTCGCGCTCCAGCACGTACTTGCCGAAGATTTGAGGGAACATCCGCGCTTTCGGACCGCTTCAGCCTACCCTACCACCGACGCGGCTGCCGGCGCCCCTCGCCTTCACGGCCCGGACCTTCTGCCTGCTCGGGCTGGTCGTTGGCTGCAGCAGCACGGAGGATTCAAGCCGGGTGCTGCTCGTCAACGTCCACGCCCTGGCCAGCTGCGGACTTCCGGCGGAGACGGCGCGGCTCAAGCTCGTCGCGCTCGGGGATTTCTCGCCCGACAACCAGGCCGCGGAGGATCTGCCGCTCGGCCGCGAGGGGAGTCGGCTGCCGTTTCCCCTGACCACGCGGGCTCTGGAGGCCCGCGTCAACGACGGATCACGCAGTTTCGCGGGCTATTCCGAGCGGCACGGCCAGGCCGGGCTCGAGCTGCTGCTTTGGCCGGAGCTCGAAGCGTGCCCGATGTTTCGGCCGGACGGAGCGCTCGGCTATCCGGGTAGGGGCGGTGGGCAGGCCTTCGGCTACGCGCCCTCGCTCGGGCTCGTGCTGGCCGCGGGCGGCAACGACCCGCTGGTGAGCGACGCCATCGTGGGCGCGCTCACCTTCGACGTCAGCTCGGGCAAGGTTTCGCCGATCGACACCTCGGAGCGGCGCGTGCTGCGCGAGCCGCGCGGCTTCGCCACGACCAGCGAGTTTGGCGGCAAGCTTTTGGTAGCCGGCGGCGAAAACCCGGTGTTCGGCAGCGCTCCGTCGGAGCTCGAGCCGCGAAGCACGGCGGAGGTGTTCGACCCAGCCACCGGTTCCTTCGAGCCCGCGCCCATCCAGCTGGTAAATCCGCGCACGCGGCACGCGGCGCTCACGTTGCCGAACGGGGACACACTGCTCGTCGGCGGCCGAAGCAAGTCGGGAGCGAGCAGCTACGCGCAGTATCAGCTGGAGCGCGTTTCGCCGACGCTGAGAAGGTCCGACATCGCCGGCACCGCCACCGTCACGGGGCGGATCGAGCCTGCTGCGTTGAGGCTCACGGACGGTCGGATCTTTGTCGGGGGCGGCCTGACCGTGGACGAAAGCTTGGTCAGTGACCCGGTCGGTGAATGGCTCTCGGCCGACGGCGCGGAGCTTGAACCGACCCAACTTTCGCAGCTCGTGCCGGCGCGTTTCGGCCGCGCTTTCGTGGCAACCCCGGGGGGCGGGCTGCTCGCCGTGGGCGGCTGCGAGGAGCGCCCGCCCAGCTCCGCAGCGGAGGCCGAACAGTGCCGCGCCGAATGCGCGCGGGGTTGTCCGCCCGAGGCCGGCTACGACGCCTGGTGGATCGACGCCGACGGCGCCGCGACCGCCGTCGCGCTCGACGACCCGGCGCCCGAAAACGCCATCTGGGCACCACGCCCGATCCTCATCCCGGGCAGTGAAGCGGCGCCGTGGCTGGTGGCCGCCCGCCACGGCGATCCGCGGACCCCCGTGCTGTTTCGCTTCAACCCGTGGCGACAACGCTTCGTTCCCGACCCCCTGGCAGCCGGCGTCTCGCGCCTGCCTCGGCCCGGCTCGCCCCAACCTATCGCGGTAGATCCTGACGCTTTCGTCTGGCTCGACGATAGCGGCGAGCGTACGGAACTCGTCGGCCTGCGCCTCGGCACGCGCAATCGCTACGCGTCCGATGCCGGGCTCGTCCTGCTCTCGGACCCGCTGGATCCGAGCCGACCCCGATACCTGGCGCCCGCTCGCCCGGCTGGCGACAGCGTGAGTTACAACGGTGCGCTCAGTCTGCGACCTAGCCCCACGGGCGGCTCGACCTCCGTCCTAATCACCGACGCCGAATACACCGACTTCACGCTGACGATTCAGCTGGTTTCGGGCCCGCCACCTATCGTCGTCATCGGAGAAACCGCGGTGGGCGGCCCTGACTGCCCCTGGCCGGACGGCGGGCTCCGTCCCCAGCTAGCCGGTCAGCCGCCAACGCTGCGGCGAACGGACACGCGCGTCGAGCTATCGCTGAATGGCGGGCAACGGGTTTGCAGCGCGCCGGCCGAACGCGCCGGCCTAGGGCTGCGCGCAAGCCCGCACGGCGAGAGCCGGATCCGCCAGCTCGAGGTGAAACGTGAGGGCGATTGAGCGGAGCGGGCCGGCCGTCACGGCTTCTTGAACAGCTTGTTCAGCAGACCGGGCTTGGCCGGGGGCGAGCTCGTACGCCGCCCTGAGGCGGAATCAGGTCTTACCGACCCACCGGGAGGCCGCGACGGTCGCGGTGGGTCACTCGGACGGCCGCCGCGCCGCATCATGTAGAGCCGCAACTCCCGCCGGGCGTCCGTGTGACGAGGATCTTGCGCCACGATGAAGCGGCACTCGGCCATGGCCTCACGCTCGCGGTCGAGCCGCTTCAGCAGCTGACCGCGGTACCAGCGAACGCGCAAGTTCATCGGATCGGTCTTGACCACGCCATCGAGGCGGCCGAGCAGCGCTTCTAGGTCGGCCTGCGGTTTCTGTGCTTGGAGCCAGACGTGAAGCGCCACGTGGTCGGCCTGGCTGGGATCGCCCTCGAACGCTGCCCGCGCCTCTTGCTCGGCCAGCGCCAAGTTGCCTCGCTTGAACAGGACTTCAGCCCTCTGAAAGGCGCTCGTGGCGCGGAGCACGCGCTGCACATGCTCCGTCTCTTCGGCGGTCTCGCCCGTCGCCCGCGAGGCGTCGTAGGCGCGACGCGTCGTGGGATCGGACAGCGTGCGACTGGCTTCGCTGGCCCGCGAGAACAAGCGACTGGCCTGGTCCTTGAGCTCCAGCA
>JANNWK010000074.1:0-2353 GCA_031408355.1 Myxococcales bacterium | reverse complement strand
GATCGCGCCTTGGTGCGTCGGTGGCGTTTGCTCTTCCCAATCACCGAACCCGCACGCGCTCAGCCACAACCTTGAGCTCTACAGCGTCGCCGCGGTGATGGTCGCGGCGCCGGAGAGGCCGCTCGGCGTTTGCACCTGGAGCGTGAGGTCGTAGCTGGTTTTGGCAGCGAGGCCGTCGATCAGCAGCGCGTCGACCGCGCTGCGCTCGATGACGCGCACGACAGGCTCGCCGCCGGCGCTCGGGCGGGCCGTGACGAGGTAACGTTCAGCGCGCGCTGCCGGGGCGATACGCAGCGCGAGGGTTTGCGAACCGCTGAGCACGCCCAGCACGGGCACGGGCGGTTCCGAGTAACCGTCGCCCAGCGTGTGCACGTCGAGCCATTCGGACCAGGCCGAGCTACCGGCAGCGTCGTTCTTGCGCAGGCGCACGCGATACGGGTGATTGGCCGCAAGCTGGTCGTAACGCGTCACCGCGACCACGCTGGTGAGGTAGGTCGTGACAGCGCTTTGGCTGGCCGCATCCTGGACTTCCACCTCCCAGCCGTCGTCGAGCGCGTTGTTCACAATGTAGCCGAGCACGAAGCCCCGTTCGATGGGCACGATGGCCTGAAGCCGTGGTGATACCGGACCGAGCGCGGCGGCGGGCGTGACCATGATCGCCTCGGAAACTGCCGCCCCGCGGGCATTTTCGGCGACCAGGCGCACGGTGTAGGGGCTGCCGTTGCTAAGCCCGGCCAGGAAGATATTCGAAGAGTACTCGACGCCCGCGCTCAGCGTGGGCCCTGCCGAGCTGGCTTCGACTCGATAAGAGCTGGCGCCAGCCACCTGCTCGAATATGACCCGCACCGCGCCGTCGCCGATGACGACTTGATCGATGACCGGGGCTTTGGGCGGAGCGAGCGCGAGCTTGGTGAGCGCTACCTCGTGACCGGTGGGGTTCAGTAGCGACACTTGTTCCTCGACGACGGATTCACCAGCGGTCGACCACGCCACCGGCAGCACGACCACGGCGCCACCCGGCGCTACCTCGTCGAGCTCGAAGAGCTGCCCGGTGACCACGACCCCCTCTTCGTTCACGGCTTGCCACAGCACTCGATAGCCCCGTAAAGCGAAGCTGGGTATCGAGGTTGCGGGGGTACCGCGCGGGCTGAGCGCAATCGTCGACGAGCGGGCTTCGCCGGTCTCGGCGCCGCTCGTCAGCGTGAGCGCCGTGACCGGAGCAAACGCTGCCTTCGCCTGGAAGTACGCCTTCTTTCGACCGCCCCATATGTCTTGAATGCCCCAGCCCCGCGCGTGATTGGTAGAGGTGCCACCGTAGTTCGAGCGGTAGTCGTTGAAGGTCCAGACCGAGGCGCCAAACAACCACGGTTTGGCGTCGAACAGGCGCAAGGTCGTGCCGACGCCAGTGCTGTGCTCGAGGGTCTCGCGTTGCACGCCGAAGTTGAAGCTATCGGGACTGAACTCGCTCATCAAAGCGGGCCGATCAGGATAGAGCGAATAAAGCTTGTCGGCCGCTTGAGCAAAACCGCCGTAGCTATTGCCGCTGCTGAAGTCGGCGTACTGCAGCGCCTCGTCCGCGCCGCCAGCGGCGCTGTTGAATTGGTTGCTGGCAAAGGTCAAAAGCCGCGAATCGTCGAGGTTTTGCCGCACGTGGTCGACGTGGCGCTGGACGAAGGCCCGCCCCGCCGCCGAGGTGCTGGCAATTTCATTGGCCACGGACCAGGCGAAGATCGAAGGATGGTTTGCGTCGCGATGAATCATCTCCTCGAGCTCGCGCTGGGGCTGGAGATTGGTCTCGGAAAGGTCCGCCGCACTGCCCCACACCGGCACCTCGCACACCAGCAAGATCCCGATGCGGTCCGCGTAATCGAGGAGCTCAGGCGCCTCGGGAGTGTGGAAGATGCGCGTCAGGTTGGTACCGGCGGCCTTCATGCGATCGAGATCACGACGGATGAGGTAGCTGGGCTCGGAGCTGCCTTCGACTCGGTCGTCGGCGACGCGGTTGTAGCCGACGAGCCTTACCGTTTCACCGTTGAGGCGAAATTCAGTACCTGAAAGCTCTACCTTGCGGATGCCAAATTGGTCATAAAGCTCGTAGACTGCGGCGGCGGCGTCAGTGACTCGCACGCGCGAGCGGTAGAGCGTCGGTCGATCGATGTGCCATAGCTCGAAGCTGCCGACGGCCAGCGCCGCATTCAGCGTCAGCTGGCTGCTGCCACCGGCCGGGACGGACAACGTGGCGGCGGCGGGCTCGAGGGTCGCGAGGGAGCGGCCGCTTTCGTCCTCCAGCGTGCCGCTCAACGTGACGCTTTGAGCCGTGGCCGAGGCGTTGCTGACCGTGACCACGACCGCT
>JANNWK010000073.1:0-6621 GCA_031408355.1 Myxococcales bacterium | reverse complement strand
CGCGGCCCATTTTGCCTCCCCGGGCGCCCGCTCACGGGCTTGATTTCAGGCACTTCCGAGTTTTTCGCCGCGAGCTAGGCTAGCCGCTCCGTTGTGGCGGGGCTTCGTGCTTGCGCGCCGCCGCTGCCACCAGGCTAGCTTCAGTCATGCTGGCGGCTTGCTTGCTCGCCACGGAGTGATGGCGGTCGTCATGCTCGGTGACGAGGATGACGCTGGACGTGACCCGCCATCACTCCCTGGCCGAGCCTTGGGAGAGTAGAGCCTCTCTCGGTTCGGACGAGGCTCGGCTCAAGAGGGAGGCACCACAACGCACAAATTCAGCCCAGAAACGCAACGCAAGGCTTGGCCCGAGAGCCAGGCCCGCGCCACAAACCCAGGCCTACCAGCCCCATGCCGCCGACGGTAACTTACGGACCGTCGGGCTCGGGCACGTTTACGGCGAGACCAGCAATTCAGGGACACGAGCTAGTCAACACAGTCGGCTTCGATCTCCGCAACGCTCCACCACAGCGCCGGCGCGCTGCCTCCCTGCGAAATCAGCAGGTAGCGAGCGGTGGTGAGCTGAGCGAAGTTCAGGCTCGTGTCCACGCCGAGGGCGCCGCTTCCGTTCAGCACGGCTGCCGCCGCAAAATTCTGCGCGGTGTTCGAGAAGCGGACCTCATAGCTGCGAGGGAAGTCGTTCGAATTGGCGTCGCCGGCGCCCAGAACGAGCGTCACCCGGGTGAGTGAAACCTGCTTGCCGAAGTCGATCTGTAGCCACTCGTCGCCAGACTGATCCTTGCCCGTGGACCAGCGTGTGGCCTCATCACCATCGTGAGCCTCGGCCACCGAATCCATGTTGCTCGCGTGCGACGCCGTGACATTCCAGGTCGCCGGAGCCGGGATCGGTTGGGCCGCGCAGAGGACCTTGCCAGGCGCGCCGCCGCTGCCGCCTGCGCCGGCCGAGCCGCCACGACCGCCGGCCCCCGCCGAACCGCCAGCGCTCACGCCGCCGTTGCCGGCCGCGCCACCGCCGCTGCCGGCGGAGCCACCGAGCGACATGCCTCCGAAAGCGGACGGCTTCCCCCCGCTACCGCCCGTCACGACGGACTGCCCGGACCCGCCCGAGCCAGCCAGCGCTCCCGCAGCCCCACCCACGGTGTCGCTACCTGCGGCGCCGCCCACTCCGAGCGGGAGCCGCGGATTCTCCAAGTCTTCCGCCACCGCGCAGGCTCCGCCCAGCGTGAGCAAAAAGCTCGACGAAAGGGCCAATATGCAGGTCCTGAGGGTCGGGAATGATCGCTGCATTCGCCAGCTAGACTATGCCCTGGTGCAGACATTGTCTTGGAGCCGAGCCGCGTATTGTTGGAAGAACCCGCTCAGCGTCCCAATCGTAGGGTTGCGGCGGCCGCCGACGCTACGGCGCAGCTGCCAGCAGCTCCGATAGCAGCGTCGCCAAGCCCAGAAAGCTAAAGAACCCGCTGACATCCGTGATGGTGGTCAGAATGATCGACGATGCGGTCGCGGGATCGCGCTTGAGCGCCGTGAGAACAATCGGCACCGAGCAACCGCTGATAGCGGCGATGACCATCGAGCACACCATGGAGACGCCGATCACCGCCGCTAGCCCCACGCTCCGACTCCAGAGCAGCGTGCAGAGCGCGGTGACCAGCGCCACCGAAGCGCCATTGACTAGGGCGCCGATGGCTTCCTTGCGGCAGACCCGCCACCAGTGGCCGACCCGGATCTCGCGCAGGGCCAGCCCGCGACTCGTCACGGCCAGAGCTTGGGCTCCGGTATTGCCAGCCTGCCCGGCCACCACCGGCATCAGCACGGCCAGCGCCGTAAACTTCGCGATCGTGCCGTCGAACAGGCCCACCACCGAGGCCGCAAGAAAGCCCGTGCCGAGATTGATCAGGAGCCAGGGCAAGCGACTCTTGACGCTGAAGAGCGGGCGCGAGAGGGCGCGCTCGTCCTTACCGGCGCCGACCATCTGCTGCAAATCGTCGGTTGCTGCGTGCTGTGCGGCTCGCACGAGCGCATCGTAGGGGAGCACGCCAAGCACCTGGCCATCCAAGCCGACCACCGTCAGGCTTGCCAGCGCGTGCCGGTTCAAGAGCTCGACGACCTCGTCGCGCGTGGCCATGGGACCGACGACCGGTCGATCGCGCTCGGCCAGGCTGCCCATGGCGGCCCCCTTGGCCGCGCCGACCAGGCTCTGCAAGGAGACGACGCCCGTGAGTCGACCCTCTTCGTCCGTCAGGATGACGTCGGTGATCTTGCGGTCCTTGGTAGCGCGAATGCGCTCGAGCGCCTCATCGATCGTGGTGTCCTCGCGAAACGTCGTCGCGCGTGGATCCATGAGCCGACCGGCGGAACCCGGCGGAAACTCGAGCGCCTCACGAATGTTGCGTTGGCTCTGGGCCGGGAGTTCGGCGAGGAGTCGCTCGCTCGTTGCGCTGTCCAAATGCGCAAGCCACCTGGCCGCCTGCACGAAATCGGCGGCCATCAGCGTCTCGCGAGCCCAGACTTCGTCCATGCAGCGAAGCGTGTGCCCCGCCGCGTCAACGCTCATGCGCGTCAGTACCTCCGAGGCGCGCGAGACTTCCAGCGGCAAGAGCGCCTCCGCGGCCTCTTCGGGGTCGACGCGCTCCAGCACCTGACCCGCGGCCCCCGGGTAACCACGCAGGAAGACGAGCGCCAGATCGGCCAGGACCTCGCTCATCGCGGGGCTCCTGGCAGCACGCTTCGCCTAGCGCTCAGGGGCCCGGGCAACACGCTGCGTCGGGCGCTCGGAGGTGGTTCGGTCCTATGCGCAGGCCCCTCGAGCGCCAGGGTGGCGCCGATGAAGCGCGTCATGGCGGAGGCGCCAAGCACACACAGGTCCGCTAGGGCAGAAGCCGTCTGGTCCGCGTCGGGTCCCGAGGCCGCTTGGCCCAGCTCCGTCTCGATGGCCCGAAAGGTCGAATAGCGGAGCGCGCCGAGCAGCCGGTGATCTCGATCGATCACCGGCAGGGCATGGTTGCGCTTCCAGCCGGCGTGGCGAGCAATGACCTCGAGCGGATCGTCCGCAAACAGCACCTCGGGTCCGCGAAAAATCACGGTCCCGAGCGGCGCCTCGGCGTCGGCCAGCATCAGCTCGCGCATGTTCACGACCCCGGTCAGGCGCCGTTCGGAGTCGATGGCGTAAACGTAGTGCATCACCCCGCCCGGACTGGCGCGCAGACGCTCAAAGACCTGCGACACTGAGAGTGTTTCGGGCAAGGCTGGAGCGCGCGGGTCCAGTCGGCCGCCTGCTACGTGCGGGCCAAAGTCGGTCATCCTTCGAAGGTCTTCGGCCCGAGCCGGGGACACGGCTTCTAGGAATCGGACTCGAGTCGTGCGATCCATGCGGAACAACACGTCGGCAGCCAGCTTGGGATGACAGGCCTCCAAGATCTCACCTGCAGCCTGGGCGTCGAGCCTTGCTAGCGCCGCGGCCGCCATCAGCGGCGCGGCGCGCGATAGCACACTGGCCGCACTCTCAACCTCCAGCGCGCCCAGCACCTCCGCCCCCTGGTTGGGCGGCAACCGCTCGATGCATCGCGCCACTTCGTCGGGGTCGGCGGCAGCGAAGGCTCGTACCAGTAGCAACGTGGCGCTCATGCTCCACTGCCCTTTCGTGCCAGCAGCGTGGAGCGCGCGTCGGAGAAGAGCCGTGCGGGGATCGCCACGTCACCCTCGGGGCATTCGAGAATCACGAAAGTCTCGGTGATTCGCAAGATGCGACCCTCGACGCCATCGATGCGCACGAGCTGGCCGACCTGGTAGAGCCTGTGGACATAGTGAGCGGACAGAATATTGGCTACGAGATCGCGCCCGCCGATGCCAAAGGCGAGCGCCGCTCCGGCCAACAGTCCCCCAAGCAGGATGAGCAAGGTGGCCTTGAGGAACCAGATCTCGATCCCCAGCTGCTCGACTCCGGCGAGCGCCGTCCCGAGCAGCAGAGCGATCTCGGTCACGCGCCCGAGACGCTCGGCCGAAGTCAGGTTGGCCGCGCTGGCGGCGCTGGTCACGAGGTGGCGCGCGACCCGGGCGGCCACGGTCCCGAGCGCAATGATCATGACCGCGACCGCTATGCGCGGCAGGAACGTCGCGACGCCCGAGAGCCAGGCCGTGACCACCGGAAGCCCCAGCGTCTCGGTCGCCGCCATCACGGCGCACACGACGACCAACCAGTAGACGGCCCGACCGACGGCCTTCTGCACGCGCTCAAGGTGAGCCACGCTCATCGCCCCCGGCTGAAGGCTGCCGATCCAGCGCGCGCTACGCCCGACCAGCCTCGCGGCAAGCCGGCCCAGGACGGCGGCGGCGACCAGCCCGATCAGCAGAATCAGCACGGCAACCACCGTGCTTCGGGCAAGTCCGGTCGCACCGGCGATCCGGTCCATCCAAGGCTTTGCTACGTCGAGCCAGGCTCGTGTGTCCATTCCCAGGCGCTCCTTTTCGGGGGGCCCAGGCTAGCCCATTACTTCCGCGTCCTTCCCGAACGGGTGACTTTGCCGCGGCTTGCGCTAAATAGCGGCCTCCCTAGCCGGCAGCGCGAGGCCCGCATGATCCTGATTGGGCAGTATGACTCCCCCTTCGTTCGACGAGTTGGCATCGCCCTCAAGCGCTGTGCCCTGCCCTTTGAGCACCGAGCCTGGTCGGTCTGGGGAGACCGCGAAAAGCTCCGCGCCTATAGCCCGCTCTGCCGCGTGCCCGTGCTGGTGCTGAGCGACGGCACCGCGCTCACCGAGAGCTTTGCCATTCTTGAGGCCATCGACGAGCTGGTGGGCCCCGAGCGCGCTCTCTTGCCGCGCCAAGGCCCCACTCGCCAAGAAGGCCTACGCATTTCCGCGCTGTGCACGGGACTTTGCGACAAGGCGGTGAGCCTGCTCTACGCCTCGCTCAAGCTCATGCAGCCCTCGGCAACCTGGCAGGAGCGCTGCCAGCGCCAGATCAGCGATACCCTTCAGGTGCTGGAGACCGAGCGCGCCCTTCGCCCGAGCCCCCACTGGCTGGGCGAGTCGCTCAGTCATGCCGACATCGCGTTCGCCTGCGCGTTCCGTTTCGTGCAGGAAGCTCAGCCCTCGCTGCTCGAAGCAAGCCACTATCCGAGCCTCGCGGCCCACGCCGCGCGCTGCGAAGCCCTGCCCGAGTTCCAAGAAATCTGCCTGCCGCTGACGAACAATCTGTGAGGCCAGGCCGCAGTCCCGCAGCATTTTCCAAGGTGTTTTCTTGCCTGCTGTCGAACCTGCCATACTGGCGAGGTGCTGGCCCGACCTCATCTCTCAATCAGCGGTCCGCGTAGGAGTCGCATGACGAAACCCGATCCGACGCTGCTCATCGACGTGGTCGCCTCCAAGGTGCTCGAAGCGTTGAAGCTGGCGTCCGAAGCGCTGATCGTCGCGAACGTGCGGCATGTCGTCGTGGGTGGGCTCGCGGTCGGGGCAAACGGGTACCCTCGAGCGACCAAGGACGTGGACTTCCTCGTCGGCGCCGAAGCCTTCCACCACCACGCTAGCGGTCTCGTGACCATGCGCCCCGAAATCCCGTTCCAGGTCAATGGCGTCGCGGTGGACTTGCTATCTCCGGAAGCCGGTGAGGACTTCCTCGAGGCGACGCTCGCAGCCCCGCCCGGATCGATGATGGAAGCCGCGCCGCTTGTCTACATGAAGCTCAAGTCACCACGTCGCAAGGACCAGGTGGACGTCATTGAGCTCATCAAGGGCGGGATCGACACGAAACGCTGTCGCGAGTATCTCGTCCAACACGCCCCGGCATTCGTGGGTATGTTCGACGAATGCCTCGCTCTGGCTGAGGCAGAACAAGATTGAGCGAATACCCCGGCGCTCGGTTGCCAGACCACCACCGTGGGCCCAGAGCGCCGAGGCGCTCGACCAGCCTGTCGATTTTCTTGTGGGCCAGCACGGAGCGGCTACCTTGGTAGACGTGACCAGAACGATGCTCGATGCCCCCTCCCCATTGAAGCCCTTGGCCTGCCGGGGACTACTGGCGCAGCTCGGGCTCTTGGCTTGGCTGGGCTTGGCCTGCAGCAGCCCGGCAACCTCCACGGGTGGCCCAACCGCTGGCGCCGCGGGGTCTGGTGCGTTGGCGGGTGCCGGACCGAATGGGAGCGCCGGCAGCTCCAGCGGGGGCGCGGGCGGCGCTCCGGTCGTTGGGGCCGCAGGCAACGGCGGCAGCCCGGTAGTGGTGGCGGGTTCCGGCGGAGCCGGGACGGCGGGGGGCGGAGCCGGGCCGGTCGATCCGTCCAAGCCAGAGCCGTGCGCACCGGGAAGGCCCCACGCTCCCGGTACCACCACCGTGAACCTCAGCTTCGACGGACAGCCGCGCGACTACGTGCTCCACGTACCGACCGGCTACGACGGAACGAAGGCGTTGCCCATGGTGGTAGACCTTCACGGCTACACCTCCTGGGCCACGGAGCAGCTTCAGCGCAGCAAATGGGATGATATGGCGGACAGCGAGGGCTTCATCGTGCTCGAGCCGGATGGCACCCACGAAGGGGCAGGCGAGAGCCGTTCCTGGAACGTCGAGGTCTGCTGCGGGGTGGCCCAGCAGCAGAACGTGGACGATGTCGGGTTGATTCGCGAAGTCGTG
>JANNWK010000072.1:0-4712 GCA_031408355.1 Myxococcales bacterium | reverse complement strand
GACGACAAAGTCCAAAGCAGGACCTAAACGTTTGAGCAGCGCGTCCAGGGCCTCCGCCTGGGGCACCGTGCGCGGGAATCCATCCAGAATGAAACCGGGCGCCGCGTCGGACAGCTGGAGCCGCTCCTCGACCAGACCGATGACCACCGAGTCCGGCACTAGCTTGCCGTTGTTCATGAAGCTCGCGGCTTCCTTCCCGAGCGGCGTCCCCGCATTGAGGGCTGCGCGCAGCATGTCCCCGGTGGAGACCTTCGGAACGCCGAACTTGGCGCACAGCACAGCGGCCTGGGTGCCTTTGCCGCTAGCGGGCGCGCCGAGCAATACGAGCCTCACGCGGGTCTCCGCCCACTGAGCCGCGACGTGCGTGGCCCCGTGAGGCCCTCGTAGCTGCGGGTGATCAGATGCGCCTCGATCTGATTGACTGTCTCGAGCGCTACGCCCACCACGATGATCAGGCTGGTCCCGCCGAACTGAAACGGCACGCGAAACGATTGGGCGATGACCGCGGGCACCACGCAAATGGCGGCGATGTAGAGAGCACCGCCGGTAGTCAGGCGGGTAAGCACCCGATCGATGTACTCGGCGGTCTGGCGACCCGGACGGATCCCCGGAATGTTCGCCTGCTGCTTCTTGAGGTTGTCGGCAACGTCCACCGGCTGGAACGTGACGGCGGTATAGAAGAAGGCGAAGAAGATGATTAACGTCGCGAACAGCGTATGAAATAGCCAGTCGCCGCGATTCAGCATGCCGCTGAACGCCTGCATGCCGGGGATGTTCATGCTGGCCAGCGTGGCCGGGAACATCAACAGGCTGGAGGCAAAGATCGGCGGGATCATGCTGGCCATGTTGACCTTCAGAGGCAGGTGCGCACTCTGACCGCCATAGACACGCCGCCCCACCTGCCGCCGCGCATATTGAATCGGAATGCGCCGCTGTGCGCGCTCGAAGAAAACCACCACCGCGATGCTCACGACGAGCACGCCCACCAGCACCGCTACGGCCAGCGGCTGGATATCGCCGCCGGAGCCTGCCCAATAGCTAGCGACTCCGCTGGGGATCCCGCTCACGATGCTGGCGAAGATGATCATCGACGTGCCGTTGCCAATGCCACGCTCCGTCGCCTGCTCCCCGAGCCACATCAACAGCGAGGTGCCGGTCGTGAGCGTGATGATTGTCAGGGCGCGAAAACCCCAACCCGGATCGGTCACGACGTCGCCGAAGCGCCCGCCGCCCATGTCCGCGTTGTTCATGCCCTCCAGCATCATGGCCACGCCAAATGCCTGAAAGCAGGCAAGCACGACCGCTCCGTAGCGAGTGTACTGCTCGAGCTTGCGTCTCCCCGCCTCACCCTCCTTCTTGAGTTCTTCGACCTGCTTACTCACCAGCCCCATCAGCTGCATGATGATGCTAGCCGAGATGTAGGGCATGATGCCGAGCGCGAAGATCGATAGGTTAGCGAGCGCTCCACCGGAAAACAGGTTGAGCATGCCCAGCAGGCCGCCCTGACCCTTGACCACGCTGTGCATGACGGCGCGGTCCACCCCAGGCGTGGTGACGAAGACGCCGACCCGGTAGAGGGCGATGACGATCAGCGTGAACAGGATGCGCCGGCGCAGCTCCGGCACCTTGCCAATGTTCGAGAAGCCCGCCATCACTGCCATGGGGGCTCCGTTCAGCCTTCGGCAGCTGTTGCCGCCGGCGCCGAGTTCGAAATCACCACGGCCTTGCCGCCCGCCTTCTCGATCTTCTCGCTTGCGGACTTGCTGAAGGCGTGCGCCTCAACCGTCAGCTTCTTCGAGAGGTCGCCGTCGCCCAAGATCTTGATCCGAACGTCGCGCCCCTGAACAAGCCGAGCCTCACGCAGGGCAGCCTCGTTGATCGTGGCCCCCGCTTCGAAGCGGTCGAGCTCAGCGATGTTCAACGCCACCGTGACCACCGGGAAGGGCACGCGGAACCCGCGCTTGGGCAGTCGACGCTGGATCGGCGTCTGTCCACCCTGGAAATGGAGCTTGCCGAAGTTGCCGCCGTGGCGCTTCTTCTGGCCCTTGGTGCCCTTGCCGCAGGTCTTGCCGAGGCCAGAACCAACCCCGCGCCCCAGGCGCTTCTGTGTCTTACGCGCCCCTTCGGGCGAAGCGAGCCGGGACAGAATCGTGGTCATGACTTCTTCTCCTCAACCTGAACCAGGTGAAGCACTTTCTTGATCATGCCCCGGAACGACGGCGTGTTCTCGACGACGACGCTCGAACCAGGCCCGCGCAGGCCCAGCCCCTTGATCACGGCGCGGGTAGTGTGCGGACGCGCAATGACGCTCACCCGCTGGGTGACGAGCAGCTTGGTCACGACGCGCCCCCGCTACCACCAGCAATGATCGAGGAAGCCTCGCCGGCATGGCTGGCCATCGCCGCAACCGGATAGTCGGTCGCGATCTCGTCCAGCTGCTTGCCACGAGCCGAAGCCACAAGCTCGGGCGCGCGCAACGTTTGCAGCGCCTTGATCGTCGCGTTGACCACGTTGTGCTTGTTCGTGGTGCCCAGGCATTTACTGAGAATGTCGTGGATGCCGGCTGATTCGACGACCGCGCGCACCGCGCCACCCGCAATAACACCCGTACCGGGAGCGGCTGGGCGCAGGAGCACTCGTCCGGCGCCGAAGTGCCCGATGACGTCGTGCGGGACCGTGGAGCCGATCATCGGCACCTTGAACATGTTCTTGCGAGCCTGGTCGTTGCCCTTGCGAATTGCCTCAGGCACCTCGTTGGCCTTGCCCAAGCCCACGCCAACATGACCGGACTCATCACCCACAACGACCAGCGCTGAGAAGCTGAAGCGGCGTCCGCCCTTCACTACCTTCGCCACGCGATTGATGTGAATGACGCGCTCTTTGAGCTTTTCTTCGTCGATATTTTCGATGGCCATCTTCGTTTCCTCAGAACTTGAGCCCGGCCTCGCGCGCAGCGTCGGCCAGGGCCTTGATACGGCCGTGATAGAGGTACCCGTTGCGATCGAAAACGACCTGTTCGATCTTCTTGTCCAAGCAGATCTTCGCGATCAGGGCGCCCACCTTCTTGGCGGAATCGGTTTTGTTGTCCTCTGCCAGCGTTGTCTTCAGATCGCGCGACAACGTAGACGCGGCGGCCAGCGTGCGCCCATCGTCGTCCACGACAACCTGCGCGTAGATATGACGGCCAGTGCGGAAAACACTGAGACGCGGACGCTCGCTCGTACCCGAGATCTTGCTGCGAATGCGGAGCTTGCGGCGCTCCCGACCCGTGAGCTTGGCCATCGGAATTACTTACCCTTGCCCTTGGCGGCCTTGCCGGCCTTACGACGAATGTTCTCACCGCGATAGCGAATGCCCTTACCGCCGTAGGGTTCCGGTGGCCGAAGGTCGCGGATCGACGCAGCCAGCTGCCCGAGTAGCGCCTTGTCCGCCGACGTGAGCACCAACTGGGTGCCCTTGGAGTCCGGCGGCACCACTGCCGTGATCGACGGCGGAACCTCGACGTTCGTCGGATGCGAGAAGCCGAGAGCCAGTGTAATGACCTTGCCTTTGACCTCGGCGCGGTAGCCCGTACCAACGAGTTCGAGCACACGCTCGTAGCCTTCCGCGGCACCCTTGACCGCGCTGGCCAGGAGCGCGCGACTCAGACCTTGGAGGCGGGCGCCGTCTCGGCCCGGTGCTGAACTCACGAAGCTGATGGCGTCGCCCTCCTTTTTCGCGGTCACCAGCGCCGGGATCGGCACCGAGAGCTTACCCTTCGGGCCCTGAACGTCGGCCCTAACGTCGGAAAGACTCACGGTCACGCCCTTAGGCACGACGACCGGTCGCTTGCCGACGCGAGACAACCGAACCACGGGGACTGCAGTGGCTTCAGCCATCACCAGACCTCGCACAGGAGCTCGCCGCCGACCTTTTGGCGTCGAGCTTCCTTGTCCGTCATTAGCCCATGAGAGGTGCTGAGAATCGAAATCCCCAGGCCGCTCAACACGCGCGGGATCTCATCATGACCCACGTACACGCGACGACCCGGCCGGGACACCCGGCGGATACCGGCGAATGCGCTGGTGCGCTGACTGCCGGAATTCCCGGCGTACTTCAGCACGATCGTCAGAGTGAGGTGCTTCTTGGGGCCCCACTCTTCTTGGCGCACATCGGAAACGTAGCCTTCGGCCTTGAGGATCTCGGCGACACTACGCTTCAGCTTACTCGCCGGTAGTCGCGTCAACTCGTGGCGAGCCATCGCGGCATTGCGGATGCGTGCTAGCAGGTCGGCGATCGGATCGGTCATCATTGGATCACCAGCTCGCCTTGGTAACGCCCGGAATCTCACCCTTGAGGGAAAGCAGCCGGAAGCAGAGACGGCACAACCCGAAGTCGCGATACACCGCATGTGCACGGCCGCAAACCTTGCAGCGATACACGAAACGAGTCGAAAACTTCGGCGGTCGGTTGAACTTGGCCCACTGGGAAGCGCGCGCCATCGTTAGCTCCTGAACGGCATGCCGAGGTTGACGAGGAGCTCCTTGGCTTCCTCGTCAGTGTCGGCGGTTGTGACGAAAGTGATGTTCATACCCTTGACCTTGTCGACCTTGTCGAAGTCGATCTCCGGGAAGACGATTTGCTCTTTTAGACCGAGCGTGTAGTTACCCGACCCGTCGAAGGCCTTCGGGCTGGTGCCGCGAAAGTCGCGAACCCGCGGCAGGGTTAGCGTG
>JANNWK010000071.1:0-1809 GCA_031408355.1 Myxococcales bacterium | reverse complement strand
GATGACGATGATGAAGTGGGCGTTCGTCGGCATCGGCGCGCTCTGCGTGCTCGGCGGCCTGGCCATGATCTTCACGGTCGACGTGGTGACCGGCATCTCGGTCATCTTCACCGGCGCCGTGTTCGTGGTCGTGGCGCTGCTCGTGCTGCCGCGCTTCACCGGCATGCTGGGCCAGGCCACGGCCATGGTCGACGGCTTCGCCGCCAAAGAGCAGCTGGCGCTGACCGGCATTCCGGCGATGGGTCGCCTGATCAGCGTGCAGCAAACCGGTCGCCTGGTGAACTACAACCCGGAGATCGCCGCCGTGGTCGAGGTGCATCACCCGCAGCTCGGCCCCTATCAGACGCAGACCACGGCGATCGTGCCGCAGATCGCCATCCCGCGTGCTCAGCCCGGCGCGCAAGTTCAGGTGCGCGTCAACCCCCAGAACCAGCACGAAATCGCGCTGGTGTTCTGAGCGGCTGTGCCGGCGAGCCCGAGCGGTGCTGCAGCCACGCAGCACCCTGCAGATTTCGCGGTTGGCTCGGCCGGGAAACCTGACGGTCAGGCTGCCTTGAAGCGCATCGCTTGCGCGCTCGGTTGCCTGGTGGCGAGCTGCAGCTGGCCAGACTACGGCTACAACGTCACGACGCTCGCTTGTACGGGCGACATGCTGGTGTGCTCGGACTTCGAGCAGGAACCAGTGGACCTGCCGGCCACCATTCAGGGGTACGGTTGGTCGGTGAGTGTCGCCGGCGACGCCGGGCTCGAGTCCGTCGCCGAACAGTATCGCGAGAACCGCGTGCTGCGCTTCCAGACCACCGGCAGCGAGGCGCCACCGGCTCCCGTGGTCGAGCTATCGCGGGCCATCGCTACCCAATCCAAAGCGGGGCGCCTTTTATTCGAGTTTCGGCTTGCCGAACTGGGGCCCTATACTCGCCTGGTGCTGGCCGAGGTGGATCTGGAGGAGCGTGCGCTCAGGTTTCTGCTGCGCTCTCAGCCACGACGGGAGCTCGTCCTGCAGTACACGCTCAGAGATCGCGAGGTCGTCCAATGGGAGCACGAGGTGCCCGACCAAGCGTTCTTCCAGCAGTCCCGCCACATCGAGATTTGGTATGAGCTGGCTGGGCCCAACCCGTGGCTGCAAATCGTGGTTGAGGGCGAGGCCCAAGAGCCTGACGCGCTCGACTCCGGCTGGTCGGCTTCGCCGCCCCGCCTGCGGTTCGGCAGCTTCGACATGCAAGTGCCGACCTCCGGCGCCGACTTCACGCTCGACAATCTGGGCTTCGACGACCAGCTACCGAAAGCTTCGGCCCCTTAGCACACGCCGCCACAACGCCGTCAGGGCGCGTCGCGCAGGGCAATTTCTGCGCTGCGCGGCAGCGCACGAGCCAGGGGTTCGCAGACCGCCTGCTCGCGCTCCAGCAGGCGAGGTGCGCAGGGCACCTCCAGTTCCTGTTGTGGGGCGGGCGTCAGCAGCGCCACGCTGCCGCCGAAGAGCGCGACCGCACCGCTCAGCACGGCGAGCGCTCTTATCAACCGGTAACGCATGCGGCGACCCTAGCCAACCCTTGGGGCGAGCAGCGCAACAGTTCGGTGACGAACCAGCGAGCGCCACACAGCGCACACACATGTTACGCCGATGTCGCCGTAGCGAACGCGCGCTTCCGGTAGTGGGTTGCTCCGGTCAGTCTTGGCTGGTCGTCGCCGAACCAGATTGGAAGCTCTCGCTATGACAAAGATCCAGAACCGCTCTCGTTTTGCGCTTGTTTCAGTCTGCGCCTTGCTCGGCGTCGGCGTGGTCGCGCCGGCTTGCAGCGTCGACTCGCG
>JANNWK010000070.1:0-4592 GCA_031408355.1 Myxococcales bacterium | reverse complement strand
CTTCGGCGCAAGCGCCCAAGGCCGTGAGTCCCCAGGGGAGGAAGAGAAGCGCGAGCGGCCCGGGCTGGAAGCGAAGCGAGCTCATGCCTAATTAGAACATATATTCCCGTTATATGTACTAGAGAATATTCGTTCTATTTGCCACGGAACTGCCGCCCAGTAACGTTCCGATAACACCTAGATTTCTGCGATTCGCGGAGCAAGGCCTCACGCCGGAGCCCCTAGACGCGCGCGGGAGCGTCGCCTAAAAGGCGAAATAATGAAGACCTCCTTTACTTGTGGTGCGGTTCTCTTTGTGGGCCTCGTGAGTCTCTTGCCCTCTTGCGGCTCGGACTCGAGCGGCACGGCCGACGGCGGCGCCGGTGACGACGGTAACCCGTCGGCCGGCAAGGCCAGCGGCGGCTCTTCCAAGGGTGGCAGCGGCAGCAACGTCGGTGGCGCGGACAACAACGTCGGCGGCGCGGACAGCGGCGCCGGCGGGGAAGGCAGCACCGGGACCATTTCGGCTGACTGGTTCTGTACCCAAGTCGGCGCGGCGTGTTCCTGCATCCCCCGCCCGGAGAACGTTCCGGCCACCAACACCTGCACGCAGCCGCTGGCTCCCTGCTGCTTCACGTTCGTCTCCCAGGAGGCCACTAACTGCCAGTGCCAGCCGACGAATTCGATTGCCTGCCCCGACTGGCTGTCCGCGATTAACGGCACCAAGGTCAACGCCTGCCCGCCTCCCTCCTGAGGCAGGGCTCTACCTCTCTCTACTCGGGCACCTGCACCGTGACCTCTGCACTGTAAGAGCGGAGGCTCCCCTGGTCGTCCACGCCCGCCACCCTATAAACGTAGGTCCCTCCTCGCAACACGGGCGTGTCGTGGAGCTGGGTGATGTTGAAAGGGGTGCGGGCGATCTCCGCGAAGGCTTCGCCGTCGGCTTTGCGCTCGATGGCGTAGCCGGCTTCGTCTTTCGTATCCCGCCAGGTGACGTGAATGGCCGGAGGGTCAAGCTCCGCGAGCGCGCGGCAAGCAAGCCCACTGGGGGCACTCGAGGCGGGAGGCGAATCCTCCTCCGCACCACAGGCAACGTTTAAGTAGCCGGCGAGCAGCGTGACGCCAAGGATCGTTGAACGTATTGAGGTGATTGATTTCATGGCAAGCCATCTCCGGCGGTTCCAGCGGCCTCAGCGCGACCCACGACTTCCAACGCGCCCATCATGCCGCGTTCAGCGTGCTCCAGGATGTGGCAATGATACATCCAAGTCCCGAGGGCGTCGTACTCGACCGCGAGTCGAACCGTTGAAGCTCGTGGAATGTTCACGGTGTCCTTGTTGCCTTGGTGCTCGGGTGCGACGCCGTCGGTGTCGATTGCCTGGAAGAACATGCCATGTAGATGGAAGGGATGATCCATCTCGGTATCGTTCTGCACGCTCCAGATTTCGATCTCGTTCTCGACGGCTTGGATCGGTTCGTGGTGGGGAAAACCCGCGCCGTTGATGGTGAACGTCGGCCCGTGCTCGCTGTCTCCCTCGTCCTCCTGAAGCACGAATTCTCGAACGGCCGCGCTACTGCCAATCGGAATCGGCAGCCACGTACCCCAAGTACTTGGCAAGCTCGCCGGCTCGGCACCCGCAGCCCCCCGAGTGACCTCGACCTGGAAGAGCGGGAGCGGGCCTGGATCGGGAATGTCATGCCCGCGATCGTAGTGAACGGTTTCTAGAACTAGCGACTCGCCTACGTCAGCATCGTCGAACGACACCAAAACCTCGTAGCGCTCGCCCGGGGCAACTAGCACTTGCTCGGCCTCGTACGGTTCGGCGAGGAGCCCGCCGTCCCAGCCGACGACGCGGAAGGGGTGACCCGCCAACTGCAAGTTGAAGTAGCGCCCGTTGGCCGCGTTCACGAAGCGCCAGCGCTGGCGCGAACGAGAACGCGCCTGCAGGCGGGCATCCGCGCGTCCGTTGACCAAGAGCACGTTACCCTGCCGGCCCAGCATGAGATCCAGCGCGTCGGTGGTCGGTGAAAGCCGGCCGTCGCTTTCGAGCTTGACGTCGTCGAGGACGAAGGTCCTATCGGCATCGACCTCCACGGCGGGAGCGCCCTCCTCCAGCACCCGAACCGCGCCGTACAGTCCCCGCTCGATCGCGACGTCCGCCTGGATATGCGGGTGGTACCAGAACGTTCCCGCGTCCAGCGCCTCGAATTCGTACACGTAGCTCCCGCCGGCGGCTATCGGGACCTGCGAAGCCGGCGTGCCGTCCGCGGCGTTGGGTAGCCGGAGCCCGTGCCAATGTAGCGTCGAAGGGTCGTCCAGTTGGTTTTGGAAGTGAACGATCACGCGGTCACCGCGCTTCACCTCGAGCGTCGGCCCCGGAACGCTCGGCTCCGCTCCAGGACGAGCGCCGTCGCGGTAGGCCCAAACGGCGGTCGGCTTGCCGGCGAGGTACTCGACCGTGTGCGCCTCCGCGGACAGCAGCACCTCGACCACGTCCGGGTCGGAGTTGATGTCGTAAAGCACCGACACGTCCAATTCAGGCGAAAGGCCAGTCGGCTCCACCGGCTCTTCAGCGCAGGCTGAGGCGAACAAGCTTGCGGCCACCAGCGCAGCCTTCCGGAAAACGGCCCGGAGCCGGCGCCTCAATTGTTCTTGGCTCCCTGTTGGATCCATTGCTTGAGCAAGTCGATCTGCTGGCCGGATAGCGGCGAAGTGGGGGTCACGCCGGCCTCCCAATACGCGGAGCTCGCAGGCGGCGGCATTTGATACGAAGCGTCGCCGCAGAGCTGCTCGGGTCCTGTGACCTTGACCAAGATGTAGCTGTCCAGAGGGCCCAGCGCAAGCGGAGTGACTCGCGTCGGAAACTCCAGATCCCCGCCCTTCTCCTCATTGCAGTGGTCGAAGCCGGACTTGTTAACCCAGCCGGCGTAGATATCCGCAGCCGACACCAAGTTCATCCCGTGCCACTGAGCACTGCCGGCGACGTGACAGCCCGCAAGTCCGCAAGTACTCGTGATGAACGGTGCAATGTCCCGGCTGAGGCTCACCTCGCCGAGCACGGCCCCTGCGCCCGCGGAACCAGCGACCCCACCTGCTGGGACGCCGCCCAGCCCAGCCATGCCGCCCAGCGTGGAAGCAGCGCCTGCCCCGGCCGCAAAGCTACCACCAGTACTTGCGCTTGGCGCGCCCCCAGCTCCGCCCACGCTCGCCTGGGCGGCACCGCCGAGGGCAGCTTGACCGGCAGCGGGAGCGCCCGCCGTCGTGCCGAGGGACCCCGGCTCTGGGCCCGAGCACGCCCCCGACGACAACGCCAAGGCCAGCAGCAACGCCGTTCTATTCTGATAGGTTCGCTTCATCTGGCACTCCTGTCAGGCCAAGCCACTCAACGGCCCGCTACTGTACTCGGCCTTGCCGAACTGCGCCGCGGGCACGCCGAACGCGTTGAGCAGGCTTATCAGAAGGCCGTTGTGAGACTGATTCGGGTACTGCACAAAGCGCCCGGGGCGCACGGCGCCGCCTGCGCTGCCGCCAAGGACGAAGGGCATGTTCACGTGGCTGTGCGTGTTCGGATGCGAGATCTCTTTGAACCAGAAGGCCAGGCTGTTATCGAGCAAGCTCGCGCCGCCATCGTTGACCGCGGCCAGGCTGTCCAGCAGGTACTTGAACTGCTCGGCGTACCACCTGTCAATCTTGGCAATGCCGTCCGGCTGGTAGCCGCGATCGTGTTGGTAGCCGTGGTGAGTATCTTCGAGTCCCAGCCACGGAAAGCTGTTGTTGGCTGCCAGGTCCATCCACTGAAAGGTGATAACGCGCGTCAAATCACAGCTCAGCGCGAGTACCAAGATATCAATCATCGCCTTGCCGGTCTTCGGGATCAGGCTGTCGTTGGAGGCCTCAACACAACCATCGCAGCGGTCCTCGGCCGAGTTCGACGCGTAAGGGGCGCTCAGGCTCGCGCCGAGCGCGGTGTTGCAGACGGCGCCATCGACGGGCAACTGCGCGAGGCTCAGCTCCACCTCGCGGATCTTGGCCAGGTGCTCCTCCACGCGCTGTTTGTCGCTGCCGCTCAAGCGCTGCGCCAGCCGCTCATATTCCGGCACCACGGCGTCCAGTACCGACGTGTCCAGCTTGCGATTGGGTGACGCCATGCCCGGCTCCGTAACCCCGAAGATGCGGTTGAAGGTGGCTATCGGATCGGTCTCTGGCGGAATGGGCTTGTTGGCGGCCTCGTAGCTGATCACATTCGTGGGCGCGACGCGCGCGCCGCCGTAGAAGTAGGTGGGCCAGCGCACCGCGAAATACAACGAGTTATAGCGAGTGGTCGTGCTGATCTCGCGCGCGATGACCTGATCAATCGAGGGCCCGTTGGCAAACCCCGATTTGCCCCCGCACGTTTCGTAAGGGCCCTCGTTGGTGGGCTGTCCCGTCAAGACTCCCGCCATGCCGCGCGTGTGCGGGTGGCCGTAGCCCTCCTGCGCGACCTTGATTTCTAGGCCATCCACGATCAGAAGTTGTGATTTGAGGGGCGTGAGCGGCTCAAGGATGGAGCCGAAGCTGAAGCTCGATTCGCTGCCGGTAGGACGCCACTGTTCGTAGACGGTGCCGCCCGGCG
>JANNWK010000069.1:0-1988 GCA_031408355.1 Myxococcales bacterium | reverse complement strand
CCTTGGTGTTCGAGCCGGCGTCATGAGGGCCAGGTCCATGCACGTAGACGCAGCTCCCCAACCGCTTGGCCTCAGCCTGCAGGAGCTTTCGACGTTGCTCACGAGCCACGCGCCCAGGCTCGTCGGCGCGGCCGACGTACGGTTGACCGGCGTACAGCAGGACTCACGACGAGTGCAGGCGGGTGACTTGTTTGTCGCACGCGCAGGAGCGAGCAGCAGCGGAGCATCCCACGCGCTGGAAGCTGAGCAGAGCGGCGCGGTAGCCCTGCTCGTCGAGCACGGGACGGAGTTGCCGAACACGCACTTGCCGGTGCTCGAGGTGAAGGACCTTCGTCTGGCGCTGGCGCTCGCTGCTGAAGCCGTTTATGGCTTTCCCAGTCGGGCTGTGGACGTGGTCGGCATCACCGGCACGAACGGAAAAACCACCACGAGTTTCCTGCTCGAGCAAGGCCTGCTCGGCACGGGTCAGCGCGCTGGCCGGCTCGGCACGCTGGGCTTCCACTACCGGGGCCAGAGCTCGGAAAGCTCGCTCACGACCCCAGAAGCGGACGATATTTCGCGCGCGATCCGGAACATCGCGGCCCTGGGCGGCAGCCACCTGGTGATGGAAGTGTCGAGCATCGCGCTTTCGCAACAGCGCGTCTCCGGCTTGCGTTTTCGGGCCGCGGCGTTCACGAACCTGACCCAGGATCACCTCGATTTTCACGGCAGCCTGGCGGCCTACGCTGCTGCCAAGGCCGAGTTGTTCACCCGGTTGTCGCCCGAGCTGTGCGTCATCAACGTCGACGATGACTTTGGTCGCCAGCTGGCTTCGGGCTTGACCGGCCAGGTCCTCAGCGTGGCTCGACGCGGCTCGGCCGACGTGCAGGTGGTGTCGGCTGAGTTTGGGCCACAGGGACTCTGCGCCCGTGTCGCGACGCCAGCTGGGGACTGTGAACTCATCAGCCCACTGGTGGGTGAGCACAACCTGGAGAATCTGCTGGTGGCGTTGGGCGTCCTCGTGGGTCTTGGCAGCCAGCCCGCGGCGGCGGCCCTTGCCCTGTCGCAGGCGCCGCAGGTGCCGGGCCGCCTGGAGCGCTGCGATACTGCAGAGGACGACATCTTGGTCGTCGTTGACTACGCGCACACACCGGACGCGCTAGAGCGCGTGCTGGGGGCGATGCGCAAGCTGACGACGGCGCGCGTGGCCTGTGTTTTTGGCTGCGGCGGCGATCGCGACCGCAAAAAACGGCCGCTGATGGGTCTAGCGGTCGGGCGCGGCGCCGATCACGCCTTCGTCACCTCCGACAATCCGCGCAGCGAGTCGGCTGAAGCTATCGCCCAGGCCATTTTGCCGGGGCTACGCGAGGCCTCCGCAAGCTACCAGGTCGTGCTCGACCGAGCTCAGGCCATCCAGCAAGCGGTGCTCTGGGCCGAGCCGGGCGACGTTGTGCTGGTCGCGGGTAAGGGGCATGAGGACTACCAGATCGTGGGCGGCGAGCGGCGCAGCTTTGACGATCGCGTCGAGGCGCGTCGGGCACTTGAGCTACGAAGGGGACGAGCATGACGCCCGGCCTCTCTCCGCCAGAGAATCGGCTCGAGCTGTCGCTCGGGGAGGTGGCGAGCGCTACCGGCGGTCGGCTGTTCGGGCCCGCCGCGGAACGAGTGGTCGGCGTGGTGACCGACAGCCGAAAATCCGTTGAGGGAGCGCTGTTCGTCGCGTTGGTTGGGGAACGCTTCGATGGTCATGCGTTCGTTGCGGCGGCAGAGGCTCGCGGCGCGGCGGCGCTGCTGGTCGAGCGTGAAGTGCCGGACGCCAAGGTGCCGGTCGTGAGGGTGGCGTCCACGCTTTCGGCGCTGGGCGCCCTTGGCCAATTTCGTCGCAGAACCTGGGGTGGAAAGCTGATTGCCGTCGCGGGCTCGGCCGGCAAGACCACCACGCGCGCCGCGCTTTCGGCGCTGCTTGAGGCAGCCGAGCCCTCGGTCACGCATTTTGCGCGCGGCAACTT
>JANNWK010000068.1:0-4487 GCA_031408355.1 Myxococcales bacterium | reverse complement strand
TTGACGGTCGGCGCATGCTCGGCGATTTGTTCGGGTTCTGGGTAAGTGACGCGGCATTCTCGATGAAGCGGCGCCTGGGCATGGGCTAGACGCGCGGCGCCACAAGCGAGGGCGCTCAGAACGGCGTCGTGGGCTTCGTCCCGAGAATCGCTTCCAAAGCGGCGAAGGCTTCTCGAACACTTGCGAAGCGCTGGTTGCGCTCGGCGGCCAGTACCTTCTGAATCCAAGGGTCGATGCCCTGGGGCAGGCTAGGCCGCAGCTGGTGCAGGCTAGGTCGATCCCCCGATACGGCCCACCGGTAGATGTCCAGCACGTTGCTCGACGGCGCTGGAAGTCGCCCCGACAGGGAGCGAAACACCAAGACTCCGAGGGAATAGACGTCGATGCGATGGTCGAGCTCCTTGGAGCTGCCGCGCCACGCCTCTGGCGCGATATAGCTGGGGGTACCCGCGATCATGCCGTCGCTGGTGAGCGTGCCCGCGTCGAGCAACTTGGCGAGCCCGAAATCCAGGAGGCGCACACCTCCACCTCGCGCGGCCTCAACGATGAACACGTTGCTCGGCTTAAGATCGCGATGAAAAATCCCCTGCCGGTGGGCCTCGTCGAGGGTGGCGGCGACCGGCCGCAGCACCTCGAGCAAGCGCGCGGCCTTGATGCGCCCGCCGACCTTCTCAGCCGTAGCCAAGTACTCCTCAAAATCCTGCCCGTACAGCATCTCCATGGCGACGTAGAGCATGCCGTCCTGGGCGACGCTCACGCGGTGGACGTACACGGCGCTGGTTCCGCGAAGTCGCGCCATCGCGACCGCTTCCCGCTCTAGCCTTCGGCTGTATTCGGGATCGAGTCCCTTGCCGTCGCCCAGGAACTTCAGCGCGACTTCGTCGCGCGTCTCAAGATCGCGTGCCTTGTAAACCACGCCATGCGCACCAGCGCCCAGTCGGTCCAAGATCCGATAGCGCTTACTGATCACGTCGCCGGGCTTGTACGCCATGAAACGATCCCCCACGTTTAGCACGACCCGCTCCCCGGGGCCGGCGCGGGTCACCGGGCTAAGGCCTGGGTTGGCGGAAACACCAGATGATGTTGCCGTCGTTGTTCGACGAGGCCGAGACCATTTCCCAGCCGCGGGCGCCGGCGGCGTTCGCCTTGAAGTGGACGTCGTCACTCGTGTTCGCGTCGAAGCAGAAATACGCCCATCGTTGTTCTTCAACGCGGGCGGCTTTCGCTTTTGGGACCATGAGATTGGAGGCCCCTGCCACGCAACCGACCACGAACACCGCTGACGCACTCAGCCCGAGGAGAAACTGTCGCATCCCCCCGAGCTACTCCTGCCTGGCGGAGAACGAAAGGCCAGGCGGCTACCGGCGCGGGTCTCTCCCAGAAAAAACGAAAGGCCAGCTCGCGGGAGCTGACCTTTCTAGTGCCGACGGAGGGACTTGAACCCCCACGACCTTGCGATCGCGTGGACCTGAACCACGTGCGTCTGCCAATTCCGCCACGTCGGCTTGCTCAGGCAATTACTGATCTTCTCGGGCTCGCGGGGTGTAGCCCACGGGCCCGTACCGCGGCAAGAGGAAATGCGTCCCGCCTGCCAGCACCGCTACTACCTCGCGCGTTTCGCGTCCGACGCTGGTGGCTGCAGCACCGCCTGCCGTGGCAGCGGTGGGGGAGCAATTGAAGCTTTTCGGCCCGCAACCGGAGGCGGCAGCGGGGAGGGGGACGAGGGGACCGATCGGGCCGCTGGGTGGTCCTGCTCGTAGCGATGCCGCTCCTCAAACAGCACGACCTTCACCAGACTGTCGACGTCCGCATCCTTGATGACGGGGTCGTTGACGTCGATGCTGGCGTCGAGCAGCTCGATCAGCGCAAGCAGAGCGATGGTCAGTTGCTGCTGGTTCGGGAAGGAGTCGCGGATGCACATCTCTCGAGCGTCGTCCGTAGAGGCGGACAGCAGCTCGGAGTACATGCTCTCGATCGAGAGCAGGATCGGCGTGGTGAGGCTTTCGTGCCGTGGTGGTAGGCGGTTGATCCCAGTCAACTTGTCGATCACGCGCCTGCGCGCGTCTTCTTCCGCCGGCGGTCGTGTGCTTTGAATGAGTTGATCGACGTCGTCGTCGGCGCCTGCCTTGGCCTCCGTAGCCTGCACGGGCAGCGCATTCTTGGGCGGCGGCGGCACCGACTTGGGCAGCTCCTTCTGCGCAGTCGCTGCGTCGGCGCCTCGCGCCGCCTCACCCGCCGCAGCTCCAACGAAGCCGGCTGGCTTCGCCACGCGTTCTACGATCACCGAGTTGAACACATGATCGAGCGGGAGGTAGCCCAGGAGCGACTTGAGCGGGACGCACTCAAGCAGCTCCGTCTCATTGAGAGGCTTCTTGTCCCGGCCCAATTTGAGCGCGTGACGGGCGATTTTCTGCAGTTCCTTGTTCGGTAGACGTGTCGAGATGCTCTCAAATGTGACAGCGTCGGTCAGCCCCTGCAGGGTGAGCAGATTCTCCCCCAAGGCGTTTTCGATCAAGAAGACCACTCGCGACAGCGTGCGTTCCACGTCCGCCCCCGCGTTCAACGGCGACCAAAACTCGTCCTCGACCGTGAAGGCCCAAAGCTTCTTGCGATCGAGGTAGCGAACCCGCTCGTCAGGCGGCAGGAGCTCCAAGAGCTGGGCGCTGCTGGTCACGCCCTCATCGAGCGCCAACTTCAGGTCCTCGCCGGCCGACGTGGTCGACTTCTTGCGCGCGATCTTCTCGTGCACACCGGCGCCCTCGATCAGAAGCTTGGCGCGCAGCTCGGGAGCTCCCTCGAGGCCCAGCATCAGGTCGGCGGGCTTGAACTGTCGCAGGAAGTCGTCGGGCGTGCGGTAGCCACGCTCGAGCGCGTGAGCCACCGCCTGGGAAAGGAATCTTTCCGCTGGCGCCTTCAAGGCAGACTTGAAATCGGATCCGGAATCGCCGTCGCTCTTTGCCATGGGGGCGGGATGTTACGCCGCATGCCACGCCAAAATCAGCGTAGAAACGCGGGAGGCCGAGCAAAAACACAGCGTCCCATCGGAATTTTGTGGCGTTAGCGTTGCTTCGGGCGGGCCCTCTTGGGCGGGCTCATCGGCCTAGGCGGCACGGCTCCCAGCACGCGAGCGGCCGCCTCGGCCGCGGCGTCATCGAGCCGTGCAAGCAGCAGTTCCGCCTCTTTTTTGAGCATTGGACGGGCGACAAAGAGCGGTTGGCGGATGCCCAGAGCCAACGCCAACTGGGCCTTGAGCCGAGCGGGCACCAGCGACGAGACATTGATGAGGACCGAGCCATCCGACCCCACGGCGATGGCCGCCTGCTGAACCCTCCGAGATGCCATGCGAGCAGTCGCTGCGAGCGCTGTGCCAAGTCAGCGGTCCGCGATTTCCCGAGGAAACCTGCGATCCGACTGGCGGTCCGGGCCCAAACTGGGACGGCCGCGAAATCGGCCGTTTCAGCTTGGGATTCCGATGCGTGGCCGAGACTTTGATACGCTCGCACGGGTGACCAGTACCGATCGTCTGCCCAAGGTGTCCGGTGTGGCGGCCGTTTCTTTGGCCGCCATGCAGGTGGACGTCACGACGCATCTGGGTGCCGTCGGCCCCGCGACGTCGACCGGGCTCACCGGGCTCGACGCCCTGCTCGGTGGCGGCATGCGTTCGGGCATGTTTCTCAGTCTGTCTGGGCAGGCGGGCAGCGGTCGCACGTCGGTCGCGCTTTCGCTCGCATACTTTGCGGCGCGCGCCCGAGCCGGTGTGGTGCTGGCAGGTGCGGCGGTGGACCCTACGGAGATCGTGGCGCGGCTCGCGACGCGCGCGCTGCATCGAGAGTATCCGGAAGCTCGTACCTCCTACGGTGAGATCTGGACGGGTCAGGCCTGGAGCGACGACGCGAGCCGTCGACCGATCGCCGACGCCATCGATACCGTTATGAAGAAGGTGGGCACGCAACTGCATCTGTTCCGCGGCACGGGACTCGAAACGACGCAGGTCTTGGCGGAGTGCGTCGCCCAGCAGTGGACCCGCAGCGAGCGGGTGATCTTGGTGGTGGACGACGCCGAAGGATTCTTGGCAATGGGCGACGGCGGCGCGACGCGTGCTGCGATCGTCAACGGCAGCTTCGAGTCGCGTATGACGCAGGTGGGCTACGAGCTGCGGCGCATCGCCGAGCAGGGTGCCTGCGTCATCGCCACCGTACTCGCCGAGCATTTGTCCCTGCTTTCGCCAGCGACGACCCTGGCCATCGAGCTTGAAAACGGGCCGGAACTCAGCCCAGAGCCCAGCCCGCGTCTGCGCAAACTCGGGGCGCGCGCCCTGACCCTCAAGGTAACGAAGAACCGCATCGGGAGCACCGGCGAGGTGCCGCTCTATTTCGTGCCGGGGGCCGGTACGGTTGAAGAACGTAGGACTTGAGCGTGACGCCGGCGCTGGGCTGATGCTGTCCGGTCGATCCATGACCTTGGCTCGCACGGTGCTGCACGCGGAC
>JANNWK010000067.1:0-2014 GCA_031408355.1 Myxococcales bacterium | reverse complement strand
GGTTGAGCGGGATGGCGTGAGCATCGCCGAGGTGCTGCGGATGACCGTTGAGCGCGCACTTCAGCAGTTTCAAGCCGAGGCGGCGATTCAGCGTGCGCTCGGGCCGTTGGCCATGCTCGGCCTTGGCTACCTGCGCTTGGGCCAGCCGCTCACCACGCTCTCCGGGGGCGAAGCGCAACGCTTGAAGCTGGCCCGGACCCTGTCAGAAAATCTGCGCGGCGCCCTCCTGATTCTCGACGAGCCGAGCGCGGGACTGCATGCCGACGAGGTGAGCCGGGTGCTTCAGGCGTTGGCCGCGATTGTCACGGCGGGCGGCAGCGTACTGGTCGTCGAGCACGACCTCGATTTCATCTGCAGCGCGGACCATGTGATCGATCTGGGGCCAGGCGCTGGCGCTCGAGGCGGACGACTCCTGGCTTCGGGCACGCCGGAGCAGGTGGCCGGGGAAGACTCCAAGACGGGCCAAGCGCTCGCAGCTTGGTTTGGCCGGGACAAGCCCGGGCCGATCCGGCCGGCTCCGGCTGAGTTGGGCCGCTCGGCGAAGTCCCGCAAGCGCAGGCCGCCGGCTGCGGCCACGGCTTGCCTTAGCGTGGTGCGCGCTCGCGAGCACAACCTGCGCGATGTTTCCGTGGACATTCCACACGGTAAACTCAGCGTGGTCACGGGACCGAGCGGCTCCGGCAAGAGCACGCTGGCTTTCGATGTTGTCTTTGCGGAGGGCCAACGGCGCTTTCTCGAGACGCTCACCCCCTACGCGCGCCAATTCTTACCCACGATGCCGCGTCCCGAGGTGGATCGCGTGACTGGCGTCCCGCCGTCGATCGCGCTCGAGCAGCGCAGCACGCGAGCGGGTGCCAAGTCGACCGTCGCCACGGTCACCGAGGTGGCCCACTACCTACGCCTGCTGTTTGCCAAACTCGCGGTCCTGCACTGCCCGACGCATGACGAGCCCATTTCGCGCACTACAGCGGACGCGGTCTTTGGAAGTGTCAGGCGTGACGGTGCCGGGCAGGCTCTGCTCGCGCCCGTGGTACAGGCGCGCAAGGGCACGTATCTCGACGTCTTCGTGGCCGCCGAGCGTCAGGGGATTGAGCAGGCTATTTGCGACGGCTTGCTCGTAGCCACGGCGAACCCGCCCCGTCTGACCAAGACCAAGGAGCACACGATCGATCTCGTGGTGGTAGCCAAGATCGACGCCAAGCGGCTTTCGCGTGAAGACTTCGAGCGCGCGCTCCGGCTCGGAGCTGGCGCGGTCAAGCTGCGGAGTCGAGGCGGCGGAGAGCAGCTGTTCTCTCTGCAGAGCGCCTGCCCAAAATGCGGGTTCTCCGTGCCCGAGCTCGATCCGCGCTGGTTCTCCTTTGCCACGAAGCAGGGGCGCTGCGAGCGCTGCGAGGGCAGCGGCTTCCTGGCCGAGGAGGTCGCCAAGAAGCCGCGGGGGCGCAAGGCCGCGGAGCCACCCGCAAAGCCAGCCAGCGTGTGTCCTGATTGCGCAGGCTCACTCTTGTCGCCCGTCCCGCGCGCAGCGCGCCTCGATGGCGAACGTTACAGCGAGCTTACGGCGCGTTCGGTCGGCAGCCTACTCGGCAGGCTCGAACGCCTTCGCTTCAAGGGGGATGCCGCGCGCATTGCCGAGCCGATCCTAGCGGAGCTGTTGCGCCGCGTGCGCTTCTTGTCCGAGGTGGGCCTTGCCTATCTCAACCTCGATCGGGGGGCCGCCTCGCTCTCGGGCGGGGAAATGCAGCGCCTCCGGCTAGCGGCGCAGCTTGGGGCCGGCCTGACCGGAGCGCTGTACGTGCTCGACGAGCCGACGATTGGCCTGCATCCACGCGATACCGGGCGCTTGATCGGAAATCTGCGCAGCCTGGTTGAGCTGGGCTCGACCGTCCTGGTCGTGGAGCACGACGCCGATACGATTCGAGCTGCCGACTACCTCATCGACATGGGGCCGGGCGGGGGCTCGCGTGGCGGCCAAATCGTGGCTGTCGGCACGCCGGCCGAGGTGTGCGCGCTCCCG
>JANNWK010000066.1:0-2100 GCA_031408355.1 Myxococcales bacterium | reverse complement strand
AACTCCCCACACTTCTAGGCGGCGCAGCCAAGGGCTGCGCAACCAAAGCCTGACACGTTGGAAGGGGCTCAGGCAGCGAAAATCGAGCTTGTTCCGTTCCGGAGCTTGGGTCAACCACAGCGTAATGACGACGTCATTGCGCTGTGGTAACTTGGTTCGCATGCGTTCAGCAATCAAACCCCAAGCGCGACCCCGCGAGACGCTAAATATCCGCATTCGTTCCGAGCAGCGGGGCCTGATTGATCGAGCCGCCGCAATCCGGGGCACCAACCGAACAGATTTCATTCTGGACGCGGCGCGTCGCGCCGCCGAAGATGCCTTACTCGGTCAAGCCCTGATTTTGGTCGGTCCGAAGGCGTATGCTGAGTTCATCGAGCGCCTCGACGCGCCGGCCAAGCCCAATGCGAGGCTTCGTCGCACGATGAAGCAGCCACTGCCCTGGAAAGTGGAGTGAAGCTTTCGGCCCCGGCGGCACTCGCTCCGAAGCATCGGCTGGATGCCTTTGCTTGCGGGGAGCCAGCACTCGACGAATGGCTCCAGCGTCGTGCTGGCGCAAATCAGTTGACCGGTGCTTCGCGTACCTTCGTTGCCTGCGAGGCCGGGGCGGTGATCGCCTACTACGCACTGGCGTCGAGTGCTGTCACTGTCGCAACCGTGCCGGGCCGATTTCGACGCAACATGCCAGACCCAATCCCAGTCGTTCTCCTCGCCCGCCTTGCGGTTGCGAAGTCGCACCACGGGCAGGGAGTTGGTAGGGCGATGTTTCAAGATGCTGCGCGGCGAGTGATCCACGCTGCCGATGCGATTGGTATCCGCGGACTCCTCGTTCACGCGTTGTCCGAAGACGCTGCCGCATTCTACCGGCGACTGGGTTTCGATGCCTCGCCGCTCGATCCGATGATCCTCATGGTCACGCTGGCGGACTTGCGCGCGAGCTCGCCTTGAGTTGGAAGCGGAGCAAGTTCAGATCTGGCACCTGCTCCAGGATCCTTTGCGCCCCCCAATTGCGCTTTCAGCGTCTTCGCTGCGGTACGCCAGACGTCTCACAAGTGCGAACTTCACGAGCCGGTTCACGGTGCCGGGCACGCGCCGTCGGCGGCCGAAACCGCTGGTGCTGGAGTTTCCGCCGATAGTTAAGCTTTTGGAAAAGGCGGAGCAGTGGCGGGCCATGCTCGACAACGGCGTGGTGGCGAACCGAGCGGTGCTCGCGCGAGTGGAAGGAACCAGTACGAACCGGGTGCGTCAGGTCTTGAAAATTGGCGCCAAGGTTGGGCGATAGTTGCTCCGGCATGTTCGGGAATGTTCGGGACCGCGGGCCGGAAGGCCGCTGGCCGCTGGCTCACCGGCCACGCAGCGAATCATGGCATCTATCCCCCAAAGCGTCGGGGACGCTTTGACCCTGAGCGACTTGATGTCGCAAGCGCAGCAACGGCGAAGACGTGTTAGTTTTGGAACGAATGTGGCGTGGTTGGGTGTTGCTTTTGTTTCTCGCGGCCGCCGTCGGCTGTGGGGAGAGCGATGAAGACGACTTCAGCGATGGCGGCAAGCCGTGCACGCGCTCTACTGACTGTCAGGGAGGCTGTAAAGCAGCCAACCCCAACGCTGGCCTTTTCGATTGTACGGGGGTCACGCAGGGCAAATGCATCAGCGGCGTGGGCGAGCTCGGATGCGCGTGTTATCTGAACAAAGACGGTGAGGCCAGCGGGCTCTGCGTTGATTGACTTGCCGACGGGAGCCTTCAATGTTTTGGCTCCCTTCTCCGGCGTTTTAGGGCATGGGCTGGGCGTGACCGACGCCGCCGCTCTGTCGCTGTGAGCGTGCCCCGCGATAGCCTTCGATCCGAAGGCCGCCTGGCGACGCCACGCTCACCGTCCGCTCCGCTCGTTGCTTGGCCACGGTCCCGAACGGAACGAGCGGGCGCGATCTCCGCGGCCGTGGCTAGGAGCGTGCCAAGCGAAGCTGGGACGCTCGGCGGCAGGAGTGCTTGCTACAGCGCGCTCCATGAGGCGGCTGCCACCTGGGGCTCTTGTCGCTTGATGGTGGGTAGCGGGAATTGAAGGAGGGCCACGTTCGGCCCGAAGGTCAGTAGTTTGGGTTTGC
>JANNWK010000065.1:0-3591 GCA_031408355.1 Myxococcales bacterium | reverse complement strand
CCGATGGTGTCGGAGCCCGCGCCCGCGTTGTCGGCCCCGAGCGGCAGGTTGTCGGCGGGGACCGGTGGCTTCTGACATTGCCCGCCCGCGCCCGGCGGCATGGCGGCGATGCGCAGCTCAAGATCGCGGATTTCGTCGAAGTGGCGCTCCAGGCGCTGGCGGTCGGCGGCGCCCAGCGAGCCCAGGATGCGCTCGCGTTTATCCGTGATGAGCGACAGCACGCTCTTGCGAGCGCGTAGCGCAAAATCGTGAGCCGCGAGCTGGGCGGCGTCTTCCGGCGCGAACGCGTCGAACAGCGAGTGGTAAACGATGCTCGGGCTGATCTGCGCTTCGATGGGATCGGTATCGCCCTTGTAAGAGATGTACTGGCGCCCTGAGAAGCTCGAGCCCGAGAGGTACCAGGCCGGCTGCGCGCGGAGCACGAGTGAGCCGAGCGTCGTGTCCTGATTCAAGCCGGCGATGATTTGATCGCTGGTGATGCTGCGTGCGTTGAAGCTGGCGCTCGTTGAACGGGTGCCGCACAGCAAAGGCCCGCAGCCACCGCCATGAAAGTCGCGAAAAGCACCGCCAAGCGGGACGGCGTCTGGCTCCACGGAGCTCACGTTCCAAGGGATCTTCAGGTTCGAGACCAGGCTGAAGTCGCCCATCAAGCCGAGCGCTTCGAGCGGCAGAAGCGGTGTGGTGACGGGGTAACCGGCGCCCGCTGCCGTGTCGGCGATGAAGTGGCCCGTCTCCTGAATGCGTTCGCCCGCCACCATGTAGCGGTCCTCCTCCCAGCCATCACCACCGATGGACTGGCCGGCGAACACGATAGCGTAGCGCTTGGGCAACGCGCCCGCCTGGGCCAGCGCCTCGCCGTGCTGATCGAGCATGCACTCCAGGATGGGCAGACCCACCGCCACGCCGCCCAGGCCCCGCAAGAGGCTGCGCCGAGGTAGCCGGAAGTTCCTCATGGTACTGCCTCTTCCTGGCGCAGCGCGAAGCGCTCATCGGCCACGAACGCCGAAAGCAGCGCCGGTAGCGCGTAGCCTGCGCTCTTGAAAGTAGCCAGCAAGGCGTCGCGCGCGGGCGCCTCTTCCTCACGCAGCTCCCGCCCCACGGCGTAGCTCATGAGGTGCTGCACGAAGCATTGTTCGACCTCGCCACTTTCGACCAGCAGCTGCCCCAGCTGGCCCGGTCCACTGAAGCTGCCGAAGCCGGGCAGCTCGCCGACATCCGGCAGCAAGCACGCCGCGTTGGCGTCGTCGTGCGTCCGGAATTTGCCGCCAATGTCGTAGTTCTCCAGGCCGTAGCCGATGGGATCGAGTTGGGCGTGGCAGCTAGCACAGCTCGCCAAGGTGCGATGCAGATCGTAGCGCTCGAGCTTGCAGACCGCTTCGCCGTTGGCCGGCGGTTCATCGACGTTCACGTTGGCGGGCGGCGGCTGCACCTTGTTACACAGCAGTCGCGTTTGCACGAAGATGCCGCGCTGCGTGGGGCTGGTGTCCGAGAACTTGCTGAAGGCCCCGAGCACGCTGCCGTGCGAAAGGATGCCGGCCCGCTTGTTGTCCGGATACGTGACCCAGCCTTCACCGCCCGCTGGAGCAGGCAGCCCGTACTGCGTCGCCAGGAGCCCATTCACATAGGTTTGCGGGGAAGTGAAGAGCTCGAGGTAACTCGAGGGCTCGTCGAACAGGACCCGCCCGATCAGCTTGTTCGTTTCCAGGCTGAAGGCCGCCGCCAACTCCGCCGACGCCGGGATGGCCCGGTAGCCGAGCCACATCGCGTGGAAACGTTCCAGTTGGCCGCGCGCGCGCGGATCGCCGAGCAGGCGCGCGGCCTCTGCAGCACGCTGGCCGCCCGCCTCAAGTGCGCCGCTGGCCGCTAGCTCAAGCAGGGCGTCGTCGGGCGTGCTGCCCCAGAGCAAGAACGAGAGCCGCGTCGCCAGCTCATAGGATCCCAGCTTGTAGATCCCGGGCTCCCCGGTGGAGCTGCCGCGCTCGATGCGATACAGCACCTCAGGGTCTTGCAGCATGGTGCGGAGGACCAGGTTCACGGCCGTGTAGAAATCGTTGTCGACGTAGGCGTTGTCCTCCACCGCATACGCCTGGAGCGTCAGGTAGGCCGTGATCTCCGCCTCCGCGAGTGGCCGCCGAAACAAGCGCTTGCCCAACGCCTCAATGGTGCTGCGCAAACACGCGGTGTCGGTCGGGCCCGTTGGGCTACACGGCACCAGCTTATCGCGGTTCTCTGGCAGCATGGCCCGCCCCGCGACGTCATCGGCCAGCGCCTCCAAAGCATCAATCAACGCGCTGGAGGCGCGCTGCACCGTGTAATCGTTGTCGAACGGCCGATACTCATCTTCAGCCAGCACCCTGCCTGGAGCCCCCGTGTCCTCTCCCAGCACATCGCGCAGCGTGTTCGTGAGCTCGCTGCGTGTCAGCCGGCGCGCGACGCTGGCCGAAGCGGTCGAAGACTCCCCAGGGCCGCGGCTGCTGCTGCTGCCGCCCGCCGAAGCGCTCCCCGCCTGACCGGGACCCCCCGGCGACTCCGAGCCCGTGCCACCACCCGTGCACGCTGAGAGCGCAAAGCAGGCGAGCGCAGCCGCGGCCGCGACAAGACGCGGGGCATCGGCGCAGCGCTCAACCCGATTGGCCACGTCACTTGTTTAGCCGATACGCCCGCGCGCCGAAACCCTCAGCGGTCGATCCCGCCGCACAAAGCAGGCATGTTTGGGCAGGTTGGGTGCGCTTCCCCTACACGAGAAAACCTACCACTTCGGGGCAACCTTCAGAACAGTGTGGCCTCCAAGGCCTGGCTTTCCTCTGGCAGCTGCAAGGTCCCTTGCGCGGACAAGCGCGAGCCAGCCTCCGCCACGGTGATCGACTTTCCGATGCTCGAGACTGGTGAGCACCATTGCATTGGCCGTGCGCTACCCGGTCGTTCCGAGGGCGGAGCCGTCTCGGCTGGATAGCGCGACCGCACCAAAGCCCAAGAAAACGCCGACAATGGCGCGGGAGCTTGAAATCGCCGGCCGCGCGAGAAAGAGTGCGCCCAGGATTCAACCGGACAACGGACGCTTCATGCGAATTGCCCCGCTTCTCACATTCGTCGCCGCCATGCTGCTGGCCAGCTCTGCTCACGCTCAAGATCAGGAGATCAGCGAGCAGGCGCGTACGCACTTTCAGGCCGGCGTCAACTTCATGCAGGACCCGGATGGCGCGCGCTACGAGGAGGCCTATCGCGAGTTCAGCGCGGCCTATCGCGCCTCGCGTTCGTGGAAGATCCTGGGGAACCTGGGCATCACCGCCATGAAGCTCGAGCGCGATGGCGAAGCCATCGAATCGTTCGAGAAGTACCTGGCCGGCAGCGGCTCGGCCCTGGCGCCCGAGGAACGCGCCCAGTTCCAGCGCGATCTGGACACGCTCAAGGCCGGCATCGTCAGGCTCAGCATCGACCTCAGCCAACCGGGGGCCACGCTCGTCGACGAGCGCTTGCCCGTGACCGGCTCGCCGGTGCGCAACAGCTACACGCCGAGCGACACGCGACTGGAAGTCGGTGTCCGCCCCGGTCACCACAAGATCGTGGCCAAGCTGGCGGGCTACGACGACC
>JANNWK010000064.1:0-2504 GCA_031408355.1 Myxococcales bacterium | reverse complement strand
GCGGTTTCCTCCCTCGAGGCTTGTGCGACACCTGCCCTCAGGTCGTGGCGGATCGACGCGCGTATGCGTGCGCCGGGCAGGTATCCCACAACCCTTAACAGCAGCAGTAGCTCGCGGAATGCTGGAGCTGTCGTTGGACTCCAGCATCGTGATGGCCTCGCAGCTCATTCACAAGGCTGGGGATGAGCGCCAGGTTTCTGAGGCGAAGCAGCCGACCGACCCGGCGAGCCCTGAGCCGCAGGTTTCGGCGGCCGCCGACACTCGCCGGCCGAGTCTGACCGGCAGCACCCAGTCTGAAGCCGAATCCAGGTCTCCACTGGGCGTGGGCGCGAGTTCACCGCGACCTGATCCCTGGACCGAGTCCGCCGGCGGCGTCGCCGGCCTCAGGGGTTGAAGTTCGTGCGTTTCGCCGCCCTCCCGCTCTGACTGCCAACAAGCGGGCTCAGTAGCGTCGTAGCTCAAACATGGTGCTCGAACCGTCGCCCCAGACGCGAAGACTCAAGCCTGGGACGAAGTCGGGCACGTCGAGCTCCGGGGACTTCGGCAACTCCCGGTCGACCCTCACTCGGGAGTCGCCGGGCAGAGCCGCGCATCTTTGGCGCAAAGCTTCCGCAACGTCATTGAACAAGGACAAGTTCCGCGCGGTACTGTTCGCCACGACATAGCCGGTGGCCCTGCCAGAGTCAACGCCCTTGAGCGTCGCGGAGGTGACGGCCAGCGGCAGCGATTCGACCGCGCGCGAGCGGTCATCGCCCAGCCACCAGCGCCCCGTTGCACTACCAGTGCCGAGAAAGCCGAGCTCGGCGTCGCTCGCAAGCTGAACAAGCAGAGCCTCGAAGCCGCGCTCGAAGTCGTCGGTTGGTATCGGTCCTTGCACCGTACATCGGGCACGGGCCGGCGCATCGCCAGGCAGCCGCTGGTGGGCGATCAAGCGGCTTCGGTACCACTCCTGGCTCACGCCGCGACGTGTGCGAGTACGCCCGTCGCGTGTCAGTACAAGCGTCAACTCGTCTGTGAAGGAGCCGATGCGCAGGCGGTTGTCGCCGCGTTGCTGTAGCAGTCCCGGCGCGCCGGCGCAGCGGTGGCTTAGCAAGCCGTGTACGCGGGCGTGCAACGCGTCGCGTTCGGCGCGCTCGGCGGTGTCGATGAGCGTCAAGGTGAACATAGCCGAGTCCGTCTCAGGCAGGCTCAGCTCGAGATCGGAAATCCCGGCGTCACGGTAGCCTTTGTCGTGTACGCGGTCTTCCTCATCGAGGCGGCGGCTGGCCTCGGGAAAGCCAGCCATCGCATCGCGTGCTAGCCGCTGCCAAGCGTCAATCAGCCTATTCGCTTGGCCCCGCGTCGTCGCACGCCCTACACCCGCGGTGGCTGCGCCGCCACACGCTGGCTGGGCGACGAACTCGGCTTCTAGCAATGCCTCGGAGTCGGGCAACTGGTGGCGTGGACTCAGGAAACGGCGAGCATCTGGTGCGCCCGGCAATGCCGTTTCACTGCCAAGTGTCAACAGTGCGTCGAGCTGCCAAGTCTGGCCCGGCAGGATAACGCGCTCGAATCGATGCAGCCGCAACTCCGTCGCAGAAAGCAGCCAGTTCGCGGGTGCGAGGTTGCCCGCCAAGCCGCGCAAGCGCACGGGTCGATCGGCGTCGTTGCCGAATTCCGCCTGCACGCGGCGCACCACCGTGCCCCGGTCTGCCTCAGAGCCCGCGCCATGCGGCAGGAGGGTGACGCTCTTGAGCGTCACGGCACCAAGCACGCCTTGCTGCAGCAACAGCCGGCAACGCTGTTGCGCCCAGGCATCTGGCGCCATCGGCGGGCCCGCGAACTTCTCCAGGTTGCGCGCTAGCGTGCGCTGTTGAGCAGGCGGCATCGGCTCCAGGGGCTGGCCGACCAGGGCGCGGCCAACGGAGTGCTGCAACACGCGCAGGCGCAGCGAAGCCGGAAGGTGGTGGCCGCCGGCGTTGGTGGCCAAGCGTTCTAGTAGGTCTGCTACGGCGGTCACGACGTCGGCACGAGCTCCGGCAGGTGCGCTGGACAGCGCCCACAGCACGGCCATCACGTCGGCCTCGCATTCGGCTTGCCGGCGCGCCTCGGGGCCCAAGCGCGCGAAGTCGATGATTCCGGCCGACCACTGTGCGTGGTGCCAAGCTTCGTGGCCGACGAGAAATCGCAAAGCTACCTCTCGCGCCGGGCCGTCGAGCCTGAAAAGCAACGCGTCCACGGTGGCTTGACCGAAGGCGATGACGCCGTCGGGCCGCAGACCCAGACCGACGGCACCGAAGCTCAGGGTCGGCGCCGCGACGCCGCGCGCCGCTGAATGCCGCTCGACCTCGCTGCGCACGCGGGCGGCGAAACGAGAGCCATCTTCGGCGGCGACATGCGGATCGCCTCCGTCAACGAGGCTCGCAGCGACCGGCATGCACATCGAAGCTGCTGCAAGCAGCAAACACCCGAGCCTCAGCCCTTGCCCGGTTCGCCTCACAGCGCGGCCGCACCGGCGTCGGGCC
>JANNWK010000063.1:0-5653 GCA_031408355.1 Myxococcales bacterium | reverse complement strand
GGTACCCAGGATCTATGGGGTGATGAGCCGCTCTGACGGGCTTGATGGGGGCTACGCCAGCGGCTCCGGAGCTAGTCCTTGACGCAGTAGTGCTTCGGTCGGAACTTGGGGCTAGCCTATTGCGATGATGCAAGCATGGGCTCGGGTGATTTCAGCGCTGGCAGCGCTGGTCGTGCTGGGCTGCGGCGACGCTCAGGTTGGAGAGGCCTGCGACAGCGCCGGTTCCAGCGACGACTGCGGGGGCCCGTGACAGCGCTCATCCGGATCGGCGACAACGTGACCGACAAGCGCGTGGAGCGCACCATGAACCTCACCCGTTTGCCTCCCGATGGCCGGCCGCTGGCTGTCTCGGCGGCTGCCGACGAACGTTTGCTCGCTCGACGACCCTGCGCGGCAGCCGGGGTCGAGGCTGGCGTCTCGGCTACGAGTCGCCCTACCCCGGGTTGACCACCTTGGTCACTCTGCTAAGTTAGGCAGGTGATCCGTCAGGGAAAAACCAGCGTTTACAACATCGCCGAAGCCAAAGCGCACCTGCCGGAGCTGGTCGAGCGGGCCAGCGCGGGCGAGACGATCATTGTGGCGCGCGCCGGTAAGCCGAGGGCACGACTGGTCCCGATCGAAGATAGTAGCGCAAAACTGCGGGTACCCGGCAAAGGCAAAGGCCGGTTCAAAGTTGCGCGCGGGTTCGACGCTCCGCTGCCGCTGGAGGTCATCGAACTTTTCGAGGGGGGCAGACGCTGAAGCTCCTGCTCGACACTCATACTTTCCTATGGTGGGACGACGGGACGCTCCCGGTGAAAGTCGCCCGTCGGATCCGGTTGGCGGAGAGCGTGGTCGTCAGCGCTGCGTCTGCCTGGGAGATCGCCATCAAGGCGGCCCTCGGGAAGATCGTAGTCAAAGCGTCACTGGCCGACGCGATCGCGGACTATGGGTTCGGACAGCTTCCTGTCCAGTTTGCCCACGCCGAGTTCGTGCGCACCCTTCCGCCGCTTCATCGAGACCCTTTCGATAGGATGCTCGTGGCGCAGGCAATCGTCGAGGGGCTCACAATCGTGACGCGCGATGCGCTCGTCACCGCCTATGCGGTGCCGAGTGTCTGGGCATGACCCACCAGCTCGGACGCAAGCTGCATGATGCAAAGCTGCCTACGCGTCGCCGGGCGCCGAGCGTACCGGATGAGCAAGGGCGGACCTGCTGCGGCTTCGCAAGTAAAGAGGGTTGCCGTAAGTCTCGCTCAGAGCGGGTTACTGCGGTGACAGGGCAAAAGAGTTTCCACGCGGTACTTCTGACGCCTCTTTTCGCTGCGCCCTAGCGGACACGCCTGGCGGTATCGCGACAAACCGCGCAGGCTGTGACCGTTCCTGGGACCGTTTCCAGGTTTCGATCCAAGGGAGCGCCCCGTGCGTCATTCCGTTACCCCGTGCCCCGCTCACGTGCTGAGAAGCCGCGTTCGCTCGCTGTTGTTCGTGCTGGCAGTTGCGTTTGCCATCCCGTTCTTCAGCGTGTCCGGTTGCACCACGCAGCCGCAGTCAGAGCCCGTTCAAACGGGCTGCCCGGGCTCGCAGGACTTGTGCGGCCAGCAGTGCGTTGACAAGACGCGGGACGCCCTGAACTGCGGCAGCTGCGGCAACGCATGTGCCAACGGCAGCGGCTGCCAGGGCAGTAGCTGCGTCTGTCAGGCGGGCCTCACGCCGTGTAACGGCCAATGCGTCAACACGGCCGCGGATGGTCTGAATTGCAACGGTTGCGGGGTGGCCTGCGAAGGCGGGCTGCTGTGCTCGCTCGGCACGTGCAGCAGCACCTGCGCTCCGGGTCTAGAGCAATGCGGCACAAGCTGCGTGGACAAGCAGACCAACGTGGCCAGCTGCGGCGCCTGCGACAATGCCTGCCCAGCGGGGCGAGCCTGCACGGCAGGAGCTTGCGCCTGCGAGGGAACGCAGCTCGATTGCGGAGCCGGCTGCGTCGATCCGACCACCAATGCCTCGCATTGCGGGCAGTGCAACCAGGCTTGTAGCGGCAACCAGCAGTGCCTCAATTCGGCCTGCCAATGCCCGCCGGGCCAAACTTGCACGCAGGGCGTGGGCGGCGCGGGCGGTGGTGGCAGCGCGGGCGCGGCTTCGGGCGGCGGCGGCGGCGCGGGCGGCAGCGCTGGAGCAAGCGGAGGGACGGGCGGCGGCTCGAGTGGCGTCGTGGGTGGCGGCTACATCGTGAACGGCAGCTGGCACGGCTACGCCTTCACGGCTGTTGGCGGCGTCGCCACCATCACGCCGCCGAACTTCGGGGACGTGACGGATTTTCCGCTGTGCGCGAGTGGCACCGTTCAGAATGCCAACGACAACGTGGCGATGCTGGGCTGGAATCTGAATCAGGCCATCAACGAAGAGGGTGAGAATCACCCGGCCCTGACCGTCAGCCCGCTCTTGAAGGGCATCTACATCACGCTGGACAATCCAGGCAAATCGACCTTGCGTCTGCAGATCCAGAGCGCGGACGGCGCGACCAACCCGCTTCACCGCTGGTGCGCGACGATTCCCGGCGCCGGCGGCTTCATCGGCTACGACGCCTTCAATACGGAGTGTTGGGCCGGCGGCAAGGGCGTTGCCTATGCCAACGAGCCCATCGTGTCAGCGCTCGTGCTGGTGCCCGGCAACCCGCTCGCCGCGGTTCCGTTCGATTTCTGCGTCAAGGGTTTGGTGGAGGCGGACGGCGACGCGAATCCGCCCGGGGCTGGCTGCAGCCTGTCCGAAGGCCCTGGCGAGGGCGGAGGCAACGTCACCGGCACCGACACCCGCACCGTCACCCGCAAGGGCCGCCAGTACGTGGTGCAGAACAACGTCTGGAACGGCAACGCAAGCGCACAGACGATAGACGCAACGGGCGTGTCGTTCACGGTGAGCCAGCAGGGCAACAGTCAGGCGACCACCGGAGCGCCGGCCAGCTTTCCCTCGGTGTTTATCGGCAACAACTTCGGTCACGGTACTAGCGGCAGCAACCTGCCCAAGCAGGTGAGCCAGCTCGTGAACGTACCGACCGGCTGGCGCTGGAGCGGCGGCAGCGGCGAATTCAACGCCGCCTACGACGTGTGGTTCAGCAGCGGCTCGGGCGGCGACGCCCAAACTCCCTCAGGCGGCTACCTGATGGTCTGGTTTCGGGATCCGCCGAGCGCTCAGCCTTTGGGCGCTCCCGCCGGCACCGAGAGCCTGGCGGGGCGTAGCTGGACGGTCTGGAGCTGCCCCGGCGCCTGCCAGCTGGGCAAACCCGTAATCTCCTACGTGCCCGTCAACGGCGCCAGCGTTTCCGAGATGAGCTTCGATCTGAACGATTTCATCCAGAACGCGGTGACCAAGTACCCGACCATGCTCTCCAGCAGCTGGTACCTCACCAACATCTTCGCCGGCTTCGAGATCTGGAGCGGCGGCCAGAACGCGAAGACCAGCGACTTCTGCGCGATCGTCGAGTGAGCGCCCAAGTGATCAGTTTGGCGGCGAACGACTACTAGACCTGCATGATGCTCAAGCCGCGCTTCACGCTGGCCTCGGCCTTGCTCCTGTTCAGTTGCGGTGACCAGGCCAAATCAGGCAAAGAAGGAGTGGACCAGCAGTCCGCTGGCGGAGCGACGGCGGGCGGAACGAAGGCCACGGCCGGAGGGGGAGCCGACGACACCCCTGCGGCAGCGGGGGCCAGCAATCTGGCGGGCTCGCTCGGGGCGACTGGGGGCGTGGCCGGCGGCAGCTCGGCGGTTGGCGGGACGTCGGCGGGGGCCGGCAACGGCGCGGCTTCTGGCTCCGGAGGCGGCTCGATGCTTCCGGTGCTGGATGTGGGGCTCCCTCCAGGCGAGAACTTCGACTTGAGCCGCTGGAGCATTACTTTTCCAGACGCGACCCAGGAGCTCGAAGCGTGGCTCGTCGCGGGCGGCGAGCGTCCCGGAGAGTTCTTCACGGATCCGGAGACGGGCGGCATGGCGTTTCGGGTACCGAACATCGCTTCGGCCACCGCCAACAGCACGTACCCACGCACGGAGCTTCGAGAAATGCTGCGCGCCGGCAACACCGACATCGACACGCGGGGGCTCGGCCGGAACAACTGGGTCTTCTCGAGCTCGAACCCAGAGAGCGAAGGACTTGCCGGTGGCGTGGATGGCAGGCTTGGCGCAACTTTGAAGATCGATCGCGTTTCGGTCAGCGGCGAAGCGGGCAAGGTTGGCCGGCTGATCGTTGGGCAGATTCATGCGTCCGAGAATGAGCCTTGTCGCCTGTACTACCGCAAGCTTCCTGGCAACACGCGCGGTTCACTCTATTTCGCGCATGAACCGAATCAAGGGGACGAAAGCTTCATCGAACTCGTGGGCAGCCGCGAAGACGACGCGGTCGATCCGGTCGATGGCGTGGCGCTGGGCGAGACGTTCGGTTACCGCATCGAGGTGGCGGGTGACAACCTGACAGTGACCGTTGTTCGCGCTGGCAGCGCCGACGTGAGCGCCAGCGTACCCATGGGGGAAAGCGGCTTCGCCGACGACTGGATGTACTTCAAGGCCGGGGCCTACAACCAGAACAATACGGGCGCGGACGACGACTACGCGCAAGCCACGTTCTTTTCGCTCGAGGTCGAGCATGATTGACGGAAAGCCCGTCGCTTGACGGCGATTGCGCAGCAGTCGACATTGGTGGCGTTGAGCTCCGCCGTTCCGCCAGTGAATCGCTCGCAGCCCTCGCCGGCTGTTGATGGCCCGGAAGACATGGCGCTTCGCGGGTTGGTAGACGAAGTGCTCGCTGGGAATCGAACGGCCGCTCGACAACTCCTTGGGGCCATCGGACCCGCCGTGCGCACTGTGGTGCGTAGAGTGCTCGGCCACGGGCATGCGGAGGAAGACGACCTGCTGCAGGACGCGCTCTTAGGACTGCTGCGAGCGCTGCCAGCTTATCGAGGTGACTGCTCGGTGCGGCACTATGCTCGCCGCATTGCCCTGTGGCGCATTCTCGAGGATCAGAAACGGCGGCGCACCCTGAAGCGCCGGCACCTCTCGCAGCCAGAGTCCGGTCTACGCGAGCTCAGCGAGGGCAACCACGAAAGCGCTGAACACGCTGCCCTGCGCGCACGCTTCCGGCACCTCTTGCAGGACCTTCTTGCTGAGCTGCCCGCGGCCCAAGCCGAGGCATTCGCGCTGCGACACGTGCTCGACTACTCCGTCGAAGACATTGCGACCGCCACCGGAACGCCGGCCAACACTGTTCGCAGTCGACTTAGGCTCGCCAAGGAGGCCCTGCGCACGCGCATCTTGGGAAATCCGCGCTGGTCCGAGCTTGCCATGAGGGACGCATGAATCGCGTAGATCTACACCCCGAGCACCTGATCGATGGCGAGCGAGTTGCCGCGCTCAGCGCCCGCGAAGCGGCGGACCTGCGCGCGCATCGACGCGAGTGCGAAGCCTGCCGTGTCGAGGCTTCGCTGCAGTTGGCGCTTCAGGACAGTGATGACGTCACCCCGCTGAGTGCCCCACTGATAGACTCGGTGCTGGCGGATTTTCTTGCTCGGCGCGACACCGCCACGTCGCTCGTGCCGGTACCCTCGCGCCAAGTTGGGAGGATGCGCCGCGCCGCGCCGCCGCTGCTGGCCTTCTTTGCCGGCGTGGGCGCGGTAGCCGCAGCGGCGGGGC
>JANNWK010000062.1:0-10707 GCA_031408355.1 Myxococcales bacterium | reverse complement strand
GCTCGGCGTCGCCTACGGCATGGCCATCTCGGTCATCTCCGTCTTCCTGGCCAAGCGTGGTTTCCAGGAGACCGACATCGGTTCGCTTGCCGCCTGGTTCGCGGCCGGCATCATGGCAGCCGCTATGCCTTCAGGCTGGCTGGTGGCGCGACTCTCCGCCAAGGTCGTGTTGGTCACCGCGCTCGGCACCTACGCCGCAACCGTTACGCTCTTTCCCTTCGCCTCCAGCTACGAGGTCATTGCGGCGCTGCGGTTCCTCGACGGCGCCGCTTCGGTGTGCGTGTGGGTCGCTTCCGAAACGATTCTGCTGGCCCGCGCCGAGCGAAGCATCAAGGCCTTCGTCACCAGCATTTACGCCATGTCGATCGCCGTCGGCTACATCACGGGCCCTGTGTTGGCCTGGCTGGCTGCGCCGATCCTGCCGATGAATCGGCTCTTCTTGGTAGCCGGCGGTCTGGCTCTTGCCACGGCCGTGTACACGGCTTTCAGCCTCGAACGAGGCTCCGACAATCCGCGAGAAGAGGCGCATGAGCAGCACGAGCAGCACGAGCAGCGCGAGCGGGCCCCCCTGCTAGTCCTCGTCAGCCGCATCAAGACGTCTTGTTTCGCCACGTTCGCTTATGGCTATTTCCAAGCCAGCGTCGTGCTGTTCCTGCCCTTGTTCTTGATGCGAGCCAAGGGCGTCGACGAGGACTCGACACGCCTCATCCCTGCCTTCTTCGCAGCAGGAATGCTGCTCTTCACCAACGTGGCCGGGCGTTTGGGTGACCGCTTCGGACACCTGCTGGTCATCCGCGCCTTGGCCGTCGTGGGCCTGTGCATGATCGCTGGTTTCGTTTGGCTCGACCGCTTCGCCCTGATGTGTGGCGCGGTCTTCATCGCTGGCGCTAGCCTGGCCAGCATCTCGCCGCTGAGTCTGGCGCTGCAGGGCCTCATTACCCGTGAGTACAGTCGCGCCACTGGCGTCTACAACGCTTTCTATGCCGGCGGCATGCTGCTCGGCCCGCCCATTTCCAGCCAGCTCTTCCACCGCTACGGCGGTGGGACGATGCTCTATCACCTGGCTGCTATCTGGGTGGTCTTCGTCGCCTTCGCGCAGGTGTTCCGGCGAGACGATCCTGCAACTTCCCGTGTTTCACGCGGGCCAGCGCCGCTGGTCGTTTCGTAGCATCGCGCCGCGAACCACTGACGAGTGCCGCTGACCGGCGTCGCCTGACGGCGTTCAACTAGCCGGGGCCGGCGGCGCCAAAGAGGGCCGGGCCGCGGGCTCCGAGCGGTCGCTTTCGCCGGCCCGGTCGAGCGCAAACTTGAACAGCACGGGGCCCACCATTTCATTGATGGCCACGGCCGCAATCACGAGCGACCGGAAGGACGTGCCGACCCCAGGAAAGGCGTTCTCGATGACCACGCCCAAGCCAAGCGCCAACCCGGCCTGCGATACCAGTGAAGACCAGCCCCACTTTCTCACCACCGGCGGATCCCCCGCGAGCCGCGAGGCCGCCCGCGCCGCCAGGAAGGTAATGAGCGCGCGAAGTCCACAAAGCAAAAGCGCGATGCCCCAGGCCTGTTTCAGCAGCGGGACGTCGAGATGCGCTCCTGCGGTGGCGAAGAACAGCACAAAGACCACGCTCCCCATTTGCTCGACGGCGTGCAGCAGCTTGGGACCCTGGGCTGACAGATTCTGAACCACGAAGCCAGCGGTCAAGAACGTGAGTAGTGGATCCACATGGACGTACTTGAGCCCCGCCGTGACCCCGAAACCGAGGGCCATCAGCACCAGCAGCAACTGCCCGCCGACCAAGCGTAGATAGGCGGCGAGCACGAGCCCCAGGGTGGTACCGATCGAAATGCTGCCCAGGATCTCGTGACCGAGGACGTTGAAGTCGCTGATGGAGATGGAGGCGCCGGGGGTAATGAGCGGGCGCGCCAGCATGATCGCGAAGGCCACCGTCACCACCACCACGTCCGACAGCATGATAAAGCCGAGCGAAAACGTCGCTAAAGGCCCCTTCGCCCGCGTCTGCGAGAGAATGCCCATACAGGCAGACGGGCTGCGCGTCACCGAAAGCGCGCCCCAGAGCAGCGCCACCCCAAGCAGCGGCTTTAACTCAAGTTCCCGTGCGAAAGGCACGAACCGAGAGAGAGCAAAGAAGGCTCCCGCCATGCCTACCAGCACGGCCAGGGTCTGAAGGAGTGTCGCGTAGGACAGGCTCTTGGCCACTGAGCGCAGGGTCGCTACTTTGAGTTCTACGCCACCCGCCAGGGCGATCAGAGCGAGTGCCAGCGTGTTGACCGGGGCCAGCTGCTCCACCGTATGGTGGTCCACCAGGTGCAAGACATGGGGCCCCCCCACAATGCCGGCCAGCAAATAGCCGGAAAGGTGGGGCAACCCGATAGGCTCCAGCAGCTCGCTGAGGAGCGTCCCGGCGAGCACGAGGAAGCCGATCGCGGTCATGGTACCGAGCCGCGATTCCAGCTCCGGCGTCAGGCGCGTGACCGCAAACAGCACCCCAAAGGAAACGACCAAGGCCAGCGCCTGAATCGCCCGTGTTCCGAAGCCCTTCCGAGCGCCACCGTGGCCGCTCACCCGTGACCCTCCCGGGGCGCGAAGTGTGGCCCCGCCACGCTGCTGGACGGCTCTAGCTCATCGGCCGAGACCAAATGAAGCTCGCCGGTCCGCCCGAGCGAACGGCGCAGCGCCGCCGGCGCGACCCACTCACCCAGCAGCGTCGAAACCACCGCAAAAAGCAGCACCGACTCGGCAGCAACGCCGGGCACGCGCGTCGTGAAGGCCAGCGCCGCGGCGATGCTGAAACCGCCCGAAGCCAGCGTGCTCAGTCCAAAATCCGCACCCGTGCCGCGCGCAGGGCCGAAGGACAGGAGGCAACCCATCAACGTGCGCGCCGCCACCTTGGCAAGGACGGCGAACGCTACCAGCAGGAACACGCCGATCGAGAGCTTGAGGTTCAAGTAGGCCCCCGCCAAGACCAGGACCGGAAGCAGCACGGGCTTTTCGGTGGGCGTGAGCATCGCCTTGATTTCCAGGCGATGGCGGGATGCCGCCAGCGCTAGCCCCATAGCGAACATGGCGCCAAGCAAGGACAGTCCCGCTCGGTCGGCTGCGCCGGCAGTGAGGAGCCCCGTGCCCAAAAGTACGCCCCAGCTCTCGTCACGCCGAAAGTCGCGCCCCAGCAGCAGCGCCGCGATCAAGCCCAGGCCGGCACCGAGGCCGAGCGTCACGAGCGCGCGAGCGGGCAAGGGCAGCGTCGGCAACGCTCCGCCTGGTGCCAGCGCGAACAGCACGCAGAGCGCGAGGGGCGCCACGAGTGCGCTGGCCCGCGCCGCGTCGGCAGCGAAATCCGAGAGTACACCGCGCGCTCCGTGCCGCTCCACGACCCAGCGCACCGAGTGCCGCGTGGTCTCCGAAGCGCAGGCGCCCATACCGAGCGCCACCGCTAACCGCGGGAAGCCCTGGAACCCGCCAAACCTGGGGGCGAGCAAGTAGACAGCCAGCGTCACCGAGAGGCACGTGAGCACGCCCAGGAGCACGCCCACGGCCGCTCGCCCCGGCTGGATGAAGCGGTCGCCGACGCGCGTGATGCCGACACCGACCACCAGCGCCAGCCAGGCCGTGCCCACCAGAACCACCGGCTCGAAGGCGTGGGCGAGTGAGCGCCCAACAAGATCGAGCACGTGCGGCCCCAGCGCGAAGCCGAGCACCAAGTACTCGGCGCCGGACGGTAGACCGAAACCGCGAATCGCCCGACCGCCAACCAAGCTACTGCCCAAGTAGGCGAGCAGCAAAAGCCCGAGTAGCAGCCAAATGCCGTCGCTCACGCGCGCTCTCTCCCGAGCGCGACGCCGGCCTTCGCAAGCGCATCGAGCGTGGCGATCTGAAATCCCGTGCGCGCGTCCAGTGATTCGCAGAGCGCCGCGATCCGGAAGCGAATGGCGTCGGTGTCGGCTGAGACGATCTCCACGCTCGGCTCCGAGCCCACCTTGCCAGCGACCGCCGCTAGCAGCGAGCGCACCTCGGTGACGGACGACTCCGAGCTGACGTAAACATCGAGGGTGAGCCGAGGCCTAGCGCCGAGCAGCCGCAGCGGCCGCACCAACGTGAGCAAGTGCGGCACGCGCAGCTCGGTCTTGTCGCTCAGCGTCAAGCGCAGCTCCAGCAGGTTGAGTTCGGCAATGCGCCCACGATAGGCACCAAACTCGACGTACTCCCCAGCCCTTAGCCGGCGCCCGTACAGCGTGACGGTGCCCAGCGTGGCTGAGGCAAGCAAAGGCGTTGTCGCAAGCCCGAGCGCAACCAGCGCGATTGCCCCCATCCGACCGAGCGTGCCGTCAGTGTCGCCGGTAACCACAGGCGCCAGGAAGACCAACGCGCCAAGCACGAGCGCGGCGCGGAGCAGCACGCTCGTCGGACCCGCAAGATCGCTCGGCAGCCACGCCAGCGGAGTTTCGCCGCGCGCGACGCTGACGAAAAACAGACCGATGAATCGCACCAGCACGAACACGGCGAGGGCTGCCAAGGCGGCGACGACCAGGAGCGGCAGCGCAGTGGCGAGCCGCGTCATCAGCTGGGAGAGCGGAGCGACCACGAAGCCCGTCAGCTTCTGGGTGTAGCCGCGCGTCGCTTCGAAGAGCGACAGCGCCAGCACGAGCCACGTGTAGGCAACCCCGAACTGCGCCAGCCACTTCAGCGTGCCGAGCCCCAAGATACCGCTTGAGCGCAACATGGCGGGCCGCACGAACTCTATGTTCTGAAAGCGGACGGAAAGATCCTTGTCGGATCTCGAGTCGATGAACGAGCGGGCGCGCTCCGAAAACTCCCCGAGCTTTTGGATCAGATAGAAGGCAATCAGACCGAAGAAAACGACCAGTGAGAACGAGAACGCTGTCTTGGCGATGGTCGCGCGCTTGCGCTCCGAGACCAGAGTTTGGCGGATCGACGAGGCGGCGGTGGCCGCGTGCACACCAAGCGAGCTCTCGCCCGCCAGCACGGCGTCTTCCTCGGTCAGCTCCAGGATGGGTGTCTTGCCCACCGACAGCGTGGCCAAGCCAACCGCCCGCGCAACCGCAACGTCACTGGTGGATTCCGCCTCGAAGGCGCGCTTGAGGGCCTCGCTGGCCTCCCGTGCCCGCACTTCGGGACCCTTGCCCTGGTAGCTGGCGCGAAGGGCGAACACCGCGTGGTCCGCAAGCTTGACCGGGAACCCCACCACGCCCGGGACCGCCACCGCGGACGGAACCGGCGCCAGCACCGCGGACGGCAGGAGGGCCGGCACGGTGACACTGGGAACCGCGGACGCTGTCGCAAGCGGGACCGCTGTGACGACTGACGCGGCAGGCTCGGGCGAGGCCTCAACCGCGACGGCGGACGCCGAGGGCGCGGCGCTTGGGGTCGGCGCAGCGCCCGTTGGGCCTTGCGCCTGTGCCGGCGTCGCCCAGACCAGCAAGCCCGCCAGTAGCGCAGCCCCTATGGCCCTTTTCCATGCCGAACTGGGGTGAGTCCCTAACATCACGAGCGCCGTACTTTCGGGCACGCCAAGGTCAAGTGCAAGGCCAAGTGCAGGGGCCGAGACTGAAATGGTTGCGGCCAAGAACCCGCCTGGCATGTTAAGCGGCCCCAATGACCCCCGCCGAGCACCCCGACCGCCTCGTGCTCCACATCGCTGGCGCCGACCGCCCGGGCGTTACTGCACGCCTCGCAGAAATCATCGCGCAAGAGGGCGCGGCGCTCGTCAACATCGGCCAGTCGGTCCTGAACGGCTATCTGATGCTGTCGGCCATCGTGGATTTGCCCAAGAACTCGTACGCACTCAGAAAAATTCTGTTCGCAGCGGCTGACCTCGGCCTGCGACTGGAGGTCACTCCCTTCAAGCATGCGGCGGAGGCCAAGGGCACTGCGGAGGCGCCGGCGATCGCCGTGACGTTGCTCGGGCCGCTCTCGAATGGCCGCGCCACCTCGGAGATCACGCGCTTCATGGCGGAGGCGTCCATGAACATCCGCGAGATCCGCTCGTTGTCCGACGAGGACCTGACAGGCCTGGAGCTGATCGCCGATCTGCCTCCTGGAACGGAGCTAGGCTCGGCCGAACTGGCCGAGCTGCGCGGTCGCTTCCTGCGCATGGGTATGGAGCTCGGCGTGGACCTGGCCGTTCAGAAGGACGACATCTTTCGTCGCACGAAGCGGCTCGTTTGCATGGACGTCGACTCCACTTTCGTGAAAGGCGAGTTCATCGACGAGTTGGCCGAGCTCGTCGGCGTCAAGGAGCAGGTCGCCGCGATCACGGCCCGCGCCATGCGCGGCGAGATCGACTTCAAGGCCGCGCTCACGGAGCGCGTGAAGCTGCTGAAGGGGCTGCCCTTCGAGCGCGCCCAGAGTCTGATCGACCGTTTCGAACTCACGCCCGGCGCCGAACGTTGGGTGAAGAAACTGCAAGGCCTGGGTTTCAAGATCGGCCTGGTCAGCGGTGGATTCACGTTCTTCGTAGACGTCTTGAAGGTTCGTTTCGGCCTCGACTTCGCCTTCGCCAACGAACTCGAGATTGAGGCGGGAAAGCTCACGGGCCGTGTTCGTGGCGCCATCGTGGATAGCGAGCGCAAGGCTCAGATCCTCAAGGACATGTCCCAGGTGTACAGCTGCCGTCTTGAGCAGAGCGTGGCGATCGGAGACGGCGCCAACGACATCTTGATGCTGCAAACGGCAGGCCTTGGCATCGCGTTCCGGGCCAAGCCCAAGCTTCAGGAAGCCGCCGACATGAGCCTGAACCATCACGAGCGGCTCGATACGCTGCTCTACTTGATGGGCTGGAACGCGCGCGATCTGCGAGTGGTCTGAAGGCTAGAGCTTGAGGCTTGGGTCCACGAGCAAGCGCGTCTTCTCGACGATGCGCCGGGCTGTGTCCGGGTCCACCAGGAGCTTGTCGAAGGCGACAAAGTCGATCTCCTGACGTTCGGCGTCGGTTCCCCCGCCGATCGCCGAGACAACGCAGTCCGCCAGCATGATCAATCGGACGTGCGGCGTGGCAGCGGCAGCAGCATCGTGGTGCGCAGCGCAGGCGTCGACGATCTCCGTGGGCAGCTTCCAGGCCATGGCGATCTCCGCGCCGGCGCTCTCGTGGTACTTGTCGACCAGAGTCTTCAGCAGCTTGGGGTCGGCGGAGATCTTCAATCCGTCCAGGATGCGATAGATCCGGCTTTCTCCGATATCGTGGAGCAACCCGCTCATGTAGTCGTACTCGCTGCCGATTGAGAGTTCTCGACTGATCACGCGCGCGGCATGAGCGGCGGTCACACTCCGCCGGAACGAGGCCTGCACCGCCGCCTGGTAGCGCTTCAACCCGCTGGAGGTGGACGCATACACGGCCTGAAACAGCAGATCACGGGTGCTGGCAAGACCGAGCCTCACGATCGCCGACTGGGTCGAGCTCGTGACCCAGCCCCGGAAGTAGATGACGCTATTGGCGACCGACATGAAGCGCGCGGCGATCGGCGGATCCGTGTCCACCAACGAAGCCAGTTCGGTGATGCGCGCGTCCGGATCGTTGGCCAGCCTAATCGCGGAGTCTGCCACTCGCGGCAGCACGGGCAGCGCAGCACGCCCTGTCCTGAGCCGCTTCACGAGCTCGCGCTCGATCTCGCTCATGGGCGGCGCTTCCTGTGCAGGCCCCGCCAAGTCCTCGTTGGAGCGGAAAGGAGACTGCAAGGTTTCCGAGCTCATCCGGAGCGCAGCCTTTCCAGGGCGCGCTCGGAGGCGTCGCTCAGCACGACGCCCGGTGCCCGCGCGGGCTTGTCGGGGGGAGTCGTGAACGGAATGCCCGGACTGATCGAGCTACCGCGCGCGTCTTGCTCTACCGCTTCCGGCAAGCTCTGACCGGGCGCGACCAGCACGACTCGGTTCCTTCCGGTGCGTTTGGCCGCGTAAAGGGCCATGTCCGCCCGGTGAAGCAGCTCTTCTGGGGCCTCGTCGGATTGCCGGGGATCGAAGACCGTTGTGCCGATGCTGATCGTCACTTTGCCAGGTCCACCCTTGGGGGGCAGCATCGCCTCGACGGCCTGACGCAGGCGCTCAGCTACCAGGCGCGCGGACTCGGGCCCTGCCCCGGCCACGACACCCACGAACTCTTCGCCGCCGAACCGCCCCACCACGTCGCCGGGGCGGAGGCCTGTCTTGAGCACAGCGGCGACGGCCACGAGCACGCGGTCGCCCATCTCGTGGCCGTAGCGATCGTTGACGGACTTGAAGTGATCGATGTCCATGAACAATATGCCGATGCGCTCGCGCGACTGACAGCGCGACGTGACTTCGGACATCAGCGAGCGCCGGTTGAGCAAGCCCGTGAGCGGGTCGGTCTGAGAGTCCCGCTTGAGGTTGTCGCGCTCGCTGCGCAATCGCTCAAGCGCGTCATGAAACCGCTTGTTGCGGAGCTGCACCCGGATGCGCGCCCTCAATTCATGGTGCCGCGCCGGGTCCGACACGAAATCGTCAGCCCCAGCCAGAAGGCCCCGAGCCACCTCGTCTTCATCCGCCTGAGCGCCGAGCAGAATGACTGGATAGTGAACGCGCGGATCGCTGGCTCTGAGATCCCCCACGAGCTCCACGCCGCTCACTCCCGGAAGCTCAGCCGCGAGCAGGATGAGGTCGGGTTGGTACTCCGCCGTAAGCCGCAGTAGCTCGTCCCCGTCCGGCAGGAAGACGCAGTCGTAGCCCTCTGCCTCGAGCCTCTTGCGTAGCTCGGCCCGCCTGAGTTCGTCGGGCTCAACAACCAAGATGCGCCCCGCCCGCTCCGCAATGGGCGGGCTCGAAGAAAGGCTCAAGGATGTGGTGGGGTTGGACAGCATGGCTGGCGAGGCGCCCTACTCCCGAACCAAACGGACGAGCCGACGGCGACTGAAGGTGCCACCGCGAAATTGGCCCGAAAGGCTGAAGTATCGAGCAGGAACGCCGTACGGAACCCTCAGGCCCCGAATGTTTTGGAAGAAGAACGCCCCTGCCGCTGCTCCCGACCCCGACCCGGCCCCCCCCGCCCATCGGCCGGACCCGGGACAGGAGCAAGACGATGCCGGCCTCGACGCGGCCGTAGCCATGCTGCGCGCCTTCGGCGAACACGCGTTCGACACCGACAACGTCCGTGCCGCCGAGACGCGACAAGAGTGCGAAGGCTGGGCGCAGCGACTCGCGATGGGGGAGAAGCGCGAAGCCGACGCGCAGCCAGGCTCACCGAAGCGCGACTTCGGAGGGGCACGCCGGTACTTCAGCGCGCAACGTGCTCACGAGCGCGAGTACGTGTCCTCAAGCGTCACCAATCTGCGCGAAGCGGTGCATACGTTCGCTCGCTGCCTGACGCGCACCGTGGGTGAGGACCGCTCGGCCGACGCTCGTGTCGGCGCCCAACTGGGTAATCTGGTCGCGGCGTTCCGCAGCAACGACGCCGATCAGATACGGCGCGAGGCCGAAGCGGTCGTGCAGGTCGTGACCGACAGCATGGACCAACGAAAGCTTCTGCAACAGCAGCAACTCCAGGTGCTCAGCGAGAAGATCCAGAAGCTCAAGGCCGAGCTGAACGAAGCGCGCGAAAGCGCCGCGCTCGATCCGCTCACGCAACTTCACAATCGCGCCTCGCTCGATGCGCAACTTGAGCGCGTGGCCGACCTGTCATTTCTGATGAGCGCCACCCCTTGCCTGTTGATGATCGACGTTGATCTCTTCAAATCCGTGAACGATCGCTTCGGTCACCCGATCGGCGATGAAGTGCTGCGTCGCGTGGCCGACACGCTGGTCCGCAATTTTCTCCGCCGCGAGGACTTCGTAGCCCGCTACGGCGGCGAAGAATTCGTGGTCATGGTGCCGGACTCTTCGGCGCACTCTGTTCGGCAACGTGCAGAGCGCCTGCGTCAGGCCATCAGTGAGATCGGCTTCCGCAAGGGCGAACAAGATTTCAGCGTGACCGCCTCCATCGGCATGGCCGTACTGGCCCCGGGCGACACGGGAACGACTTGGCTAGCTCGCGCCGACGCCGCACTCTACGAAGCCAAGGCGGCCGGACGCAATCGCGTGGTAACGGCCGAAGAATCAGGGGGAGCCGCTCCCGTGCACCTGGCGTCGCGCCCACCCTCACAGGCACCGGCACGGCTTCTAGCCAGCGGCTCGTCACGACCGCCACGCGCGTGAACGGGCGCCACTAGCTGCGGCTAAGTCTAGCCAACCGGCTTGAACTCGGCGGGAGCCGCGGACCCGTCCCCGAAGAAATACTTCTCACACTCGGTCATCCACAAGCGCTGTCCGCTCTCGCTTGTAAGATCGAGGCGATACTCGTTGATCAGCATCTTGGAGTGCTCGAGCCAGGACTTCCAGGCTTGGGCTGAAACGGTGTCGAACAGCCGCTGCCCAAGCTCGCCACGAAACGGGGCCTTCTCCAGGCCATCGAGATCTTGCCCCAACTTCACGCAGTGTACGGTACGAGCCATCGCGGCAGACTCTTAACTCGCCCGCTGTCTCCGTCAAGCGCTGCCTGGCTCCTAAGCGCCGAGCACTAGTACGGCTGCTGCACCGTGATCGGGAAGGTGCGTCCGCGGCGCCAGAGCATGCCGGTGAGCTGGGCAGCCCTCGTGGCGCGTGCCGCAAGGATAGCTCCGACGATCTCGCTGCTGTTGTGGGCCGGCCTGCCCAACGCCTCCACCAAGGTGTCCCCGTCTTCG
>JANNWK010000061.1:0-3651 GCA_031408355.1 Myxococcales bacterium | reverse complement strand
CGTGGTCATCGTGTACGTGCCGGGGGGGACGTCCGAGGTTTCTCCGCGGGGCAAGGCTTGCAGATCGCTGGCCTTGGCCCAGGCGTCGATCAGCACTTCGCCGTGATACACGAGGTGGACGAAGCCGCGGCGTTGTTCGGTGCTGAAGAAGCGAACGTTGTCGGCGAGCGCAGAGCGCTGCAGGGTGGTGATGGGTGAGCCGTCGGGCGGGCTGTCCGTGTACAGGTCGAGCAGCGGCACCTTCATCAGGTAGACGCGCGCGTTGCCCGCGACGGAGGCGGCCGGAGCTGCGCGCGGTGCGAAGGTGAGAGCCGAGCAGTCGGCAAGCGCGCTGAACTTCTGATCGAAGGGGGTGCTGACTTGCTTTTCGAGCCTGAGCTTCCCGCCGGCCGAGCCCGTCAGCGTGACGCGCGCGCCGGCGCCGAGCCAGACGTGGCCGACCACGACCGGCACCGCCATGTTCGTGAAGACGCGCAGCTCGCTTGGTTTGATGAGCCCCGCGATCCGGAACGCGCCCTTGCCTGTGCCGGTCTCGATGCGGGCCCGGCCGCTCGGGTCAGCGGGCGCCTGGAGCAGCGTTACGGCGGACTCGCCGCCGCTGAAGCGCGCCAGTACGCGGCCCGAAGCGTCGCTGATGCTCGCGTCCTTGTCGAAGAGCGTTCGCCCCTGGACGCGGCAGGCCACGCCGGGTGGCGGGGACGGTTGCGGCGGCTGCTGCGCGTGCCCCGGCGAGGCTGCGAGCGTCCCCAGTAGGAGCGGAGCCAGCGCGGGACCAAACGAGCCAATCCTCATGCCTTGAGTTTACGCCGGAGCTGGCTGAATTCCTCCCCCGATTCGAGGGCCCGGTCGAAGGGCGGCTGCGCCCACGGTTCTTTTGGGCTTTCCTTGCGGCGCCCTAGGTATGCGTGAACACTCACGCGCCCATGCAGCAGCTCGCCTTCGGCACTCCACGGAAGCTTCCGAAGCCGGAGAGCTTGACCGGTAGGGTGGCGGTGCTCGACATCGCCTTCGCGGGATCCGGCAGCGGCGGTGGCTTTCCCAAGATCACGCTGCCGTTCATCGAAGGCCTGGGCGACCGCCTGGGCATGTGGGTGGACCACCATGACAGCGCCGAGCACGAGCTGTATCGGGGGGACGCGCGCTTCGTCCTGGCGACCAAGGCAGAGCACGGCGCCTGCCCCGAGATGATCACGCCCGAGCTGGTGGCGCGCGCCGGACAGATCGACACCATCGTGTGTCACACTGATTTCGACGGGCTGGCCAGCGCGGCGAAGTGGATCCGTGGTGGTGAAGAGCCGTACCCGGGCTGCGATGACGACGCGCGCGCCATCGACACGCGCATCGGCACGCCGAGCAAGACGGCCGAGCGCATCGACCGCGCCGTGCGCGCGCGCTACCGCGACCAGGGTCTGTTTGGCGTCATCATCCGCCACCTGGCCTCCGGTCTGAACGACGCGTCGCTGTGGCAGCCGATCGACGAGGCCGCCGCCGAGCTCATCCCGGTCGAGAAGGAGACGCGCCGCGCAGCCCTCGCCTACCGGCGTTTGCCTCCCGGCGTGGCGCTTGTGGACGTCAGCGAGGGCTACGCCCGCGTCGACAAGACGCTGCTGCTCTTGCTCGGACAAGAGCGCGAGCCGGTCAGCGTCGTGGTTGACCGCGACAACGTCAGCGTGGCGGCTCGCTTCGACAGCGGTCAGAATTTCGTTCAACTGCTCGGGCTAGGCGCCGGCATGCCGACGCGCGTCTCGGTGCCGCGTCTGCAGTTGCCGCGCGTGCTGAAGGCGCTGGGCGTGAGCGCCGGCGATATCTAGGGCGTGGCCGGAGGAGTGGCGGTCCTGTCGCGAACCGCCGCTAGCTGGGCACGTAGCGTTGCCGCGACGGCGTCGCGCGCATCGATGCCGAGCAAGGCTTGAACGGCGGCTTGTGCCGCGTCGTAGTCACCGACCTCGACTAGGAGAGCTGCCCGGTCGCGGAGCTCGGCGCTGAGCACGGCGAGCGTGGCGGCGTCTCGCGCGCCTGGCTTGCTTGCGGCCGAGAGCGCACGCTGCCAGCCCGCCTCACTTTGGCTGAGCGATTGGCTGCGGTCCGAGCGGCCCAGTGGATGCGCCGAGAAGCGCGAGAAGAACGCGCGCGGCGCTAGGTGGTCGCGCAGGCGCCTGGGCCAACGCGGGTCGATTTCGACGAATAGCGGGCGTGCGTCAGAGAGCGTGGAGAGCGCAAACTCTGTGGCAGCGCCTGACAGTGCCATCTCGCGGATCAATGGGGTGAGCGCGGGTTCTTGACGAAGCAGGAGTGCAGCCACGCGGCCTCGTTCCAGCAGCGGCTCGGGGATTACCACCAGATCGGTGCGGGCGCCGCGCGCGATTTGAGCGGCCCAGAGTCGGTAGGCGAGCGCCTGCGAACGCACCAGCACGAGCGAGGAGTGCGGTAGTGCGTCGAGCGCCTCGTCGGTCCAGGCGTCCGCGGCGACCTGTTCGCGCCGGTCAGCCGCAAACGCGGAATCCTCAGCCGCGACGAACGCGAGCGTGAAGTGGAAGACGACCAGGAGCGCGCTGGCAGGCTCGGCGAATGGCACGCGCGCGCGGCGAATGCCCATCGCGATGGCCTGGACCGCGACAGCCGATGCGCCAGCAATCGCGATCAGCGAAAGCAGGCGCGTGGGCGCCAAGGTATCGGCGGCCAGGATCCCCAGCTTACCGGCGGGGAAGCCCAGATCGCACAGCACAAGCGCTGCGAACGGCGCCCCCAGCAGGCGCAGCGATCGTCGAAACAGCCCTAGACCAAGCCCAAACACCGCGAGCAGGCAGGGCAAGAGTCCGGCGTCGCGGAGCCAGGCGGAAAGCGCGGTCGTGCGTTCAGCGGCGGCGTCGAGCGAGAGTAGGCTGGAAGAACCCAGGCCACCCGAGAGGTCGAGCGTAAGCCCTGGGGCGTGCGGACGAATCACCAAGAAAATGGCCCAAAGCAGCGCGGGCGTGGCCGCTCCGCACCCGAACTGGACCAGCGCGGGCCCGGACGGTAGGCGCCGCCGCAAGAGCGCGATGGACCCGAGCGCCAGGCCGAGCGCCAGCGCCGCGGCATGCGATTCCGCGATCGTGGCAGCCACGAGGGCGCCCAGCACGAGCGGGACCGAGCGCGCGCTCACCCCGACCGAGACCCAGATCGCCGCGAGCGCCAAGGCGACGCCTAGCGTCACGCCGCCCGCCAGCGTGCCTTCCAGTTGCCAGCTCGGCGCCAGGACCGCCGTGAGCGTGGCCGCTAGCGCTAGCGGCGGCGAGAGCCGGGGCGTGAGCATCGAGCCGGACAGCGCCTTCTCGATCAACCGAAATGCGATGGCGGAAGCCAGCGCGAGTCCCAGCGCACTCACCCAGCCGGTGCGCAGCAGTCGTCCGGCCAGGGGCAGTAGTGCCAAGAGTTGGGTGAGCGCCGTCGACAGGAAGCCCTCGGTGCCGCTCGGTACGAGGCCCAACGCGCGCACCACCGACAGGTCGTCGCGCCACTGGCCGGTCGGCGAGGTACGGAGCATCGTGACTGCTAGAGGCACCGCAAAGGCCAACTTGCGGCAGACAGCGCCCAGCACCCGGGCGGGCCGTGCGAGCTCTGTGTCTGGCGGTGCGGGCGCTACGCTCACCGGGCATGGCTGCCAGAGCCCCG
>JANNWK010000060.1:0-5531 GCA_031408355.1 Myxococcales bacterium | reverse complement strand
CCGTTGTCATTGCGGAGCACCGCAAGGTTGCCGATGTCAGCGTACTCGTCCGAGCCGAACATGTAGGGCCGGCGTACACGACCGAGCGAGTCGTACTTGCGCGCGGGACCGCCGAACGCGCCGAACGCCTGCTGGAAGCCTGGTGCCTCCAGCTCAAGCTCGGAGTAGGCGACGTAATCGGTGGGCAGGCCGTCGCAGACGGTGCCATTGACGATTTGGCCGTCGAACTCCGGGCTGTAGTTGCCGTCGCGTCCCGCGTCCCAGTCGGCAGGCGGCGAGGTGTCCGCCTCGCGACAATTGCGCACAAGGCCCATGCGCTCGCCCAGCTTCGAGTAGTGAAAAGACGTCTCCCGTACGGCGCTTTCGCCCGGCGGCACCTCGAGTCCGGTGTACCAGGGGCCGCCGATGCCGCCGAAGCTGTCGTCGATGAGCGAGGAAGCCGTGAGTCCACCGCTGCTGCAGTTTCGGCCACTACCCTGGGCCGTGCAGCGCACGTTCGGGTCGTCGATCACGTCCGTGACATCGCCGTAGGCGAAACGGATGGCGGCGCGATCGTAGGCACCGATGCCTACGCCCTCTTGGGTCAGATCTCCAGGGTAGTCCATCACCGAGGTGTGTTCCCACATCCAGATCAGGCCACCACGTTCATCCGGCGTGACCGGATCGCGCCAACGGGGGCCAACGCACTTCGAGCCGTCACTCGTGGGTTCGCTGCAATAGGCTTTTTCCTGGCCGTCGCGGGTGCGCAGCTGCCAGTACTGGGGGTGGAAATTGAGCGCGTCGTAGGAGCCTGTGAAGACGTGCCGCAGCCCCATGGAGTGACCTAGCTCGTGCAGCATGACGCCGAACGTGAGCTTGCGCCGCAGGTAGTCGTGCCAGCTCTGATTGCGCGTCAGCATGTCCGACGACGTGGCGCCCTCCGGGAGCGGGAACTTCTTGGCCATGACCTCGGCCCAGTCGGTCACGCTGGTGGGTTCGGGGGCGTTCAATAGGCAACGTCCGTCCTTGGCCAGCTGGTTGTCGCGAAGCCGGTCCAGCTGATCGCGGAAGGCCACCGCGTTGCCGCGGAGTGGGGAGGCCAGGTCGAGGGCTGCTTCCGAGGGCGGCGCCGCGGGGTCGAGCCCGGCGAGGCGCATGAACGGCGTCGTGGTGAGCGCACCTTCTACGGACGAGCCACGCGCCTGAAGGAGCCTGGCTTTCGATCCGAGGTTGCCGGTGCCGAGCACGCTGTCCCCAAAGGTGGAGCGCACCTCAGCGCTGGCCCAATCCAAAAGGGCGCGTTGATTCAGGCGCGGGCGCTGCTTCAGCGGTTCGTCGGGCCGCAGCGTCCGGTCGATGGCGGCGACGCGGCGCACCACTTGGTCTTCGTCGATCAACGGCGCGCTGACGACGCGAGGCTGGGTCGCCCGGCCCTGGGCGGCGAGGTAGTCATTGAGGTAGCGCCCGCTCGAAACATCCTCGTTCGAAATTTCTCCCAGGTACCAGCGCATCTGATCGACGGTGTTCTGCGCCTGCAGATCGGTCACCGCGTTCCAGATGTTGACACTGGCGGCCACCACCTCCCCGGTGAGCGGATCGATGGCATCGGCCAGAATGCCCCAAGGTGATGGCACCTGCGGGTCCTGGATGACATTGGTGATGTTGTAGCGAAGGTCACCGACGCGGACCTTGAGCCCCGCCTCGCCGCATGCGGCCTCGTCGTCGTCTGTCACGGGGTTGTGGCAGAAGACAAACACGGCTGGAACGGCCTGATTGGCCTGCTCCTGGCTGGTCGGGTACTGCGTCTGGCAGGCACCGATCTCCTCGGCGCTGGGGGCTGAGACCGCTTGGGTCGTGCGAATACACTCTGTGTAGCGGGACGTTTGCACGGCGTGACGGAGCGCTCCGTCCCACTCACTGACGGCGTCGCGCACGCTCTCCCACAGGGTTGGATCGTTGTCCGGACCGTAGTAGAAAGGCGCCGTTCGCACCTGGCGGTCCCGGAACGGCAGCGTGCAGGCGTGGGCGAAGCGATCGCAGCGCGAGCCCCTGCCCACGGCCTCGCATTCGTCGGCGGTGCCATTCACCTGAGCCCCGGAATCGCGATCCGGGTCCGCGCCTGGCGGGGTCCCGCTGCCCGTCGACTCGTCGAAATAGTTGCAGCGCACCAATTCGCCGTCGCTGCCGCGGGAGTGAGACTCGCTCCAGATGTTGTGACGAGAGGCGAAGCGATACCACTTGTCGTCGACCACGCCGTAGTTGCGTGTGTAGCCGCGGCGCTCGCCGGTGGTGAACATGCCGAACATGTCCATGCGCGTGCCGTCCCAGTCGACCGCTTGGTAGTCGCGGTCCTCAACGCGCCGAAACGACAGGCGAAGCTTTACCTCCACGGGGTTGCAGTTCGCGACCGGGGCGCCTCCACTCAGTACGTCCGGCGAGAAGAAACAGGCCGGAAACCGACCGAAAGGCGTGTCGAGGATCTGTGGGGTGACGTAGACCTTGTTGGTCACGTCGAAATAGCCGGCTTCCGCTGCGAAGGCGGGAGCGTCGGGGTGGCTGGGGTCCTCCACCGAATAGGCGACCGGCTCGTAGACCAGCGGCTCATCAGCGTAGATACGGAGCGCAGCTAGGGTGTCAAGCTCATAGGCCGCCGTCACCAAATTCTGTGACCAGTCCACGCGCATGAACGCGCGCTCATACCAGGGGCGGTCGCTGTCGTTCTCCGTCACCACGTTGAGCTCTTCGCCGGTCTGCGGGTTGTAGTCGCGCCTGACGTCGAAGTGCTTTTCGATCTGAAAGGCGGCCGCGATCTGGCCGCTGTCCGTCTCTTCGACGCCGTTGCCAGTGGCCCCTTCGATTCGCTCGTAAGTGAGGCGAGCGATCAGCAGCTCCTCACTGACCTCCCAACGGATGCGGGCAGTTGTCTGCGCGTAGCTGGCTGTAAATAGTCCGGATTGGGCCGCGCCGTAGTCCACGTCCACCACGGTCGGTCGGTAGTAGAAGTGGGGGTCGTCTGCGGCGTCGACCAGTGACTCGCCGACGAAGAAGCGCTTCTCGAGAGCGTTGGGCTGGACGCGGTTGATAGGCGCTCGCTCACTCGCGCAGCCAGTGGCTAGGGCCAGGAGGGAGACGGCGACGGACCAGCGGACGCTCTTGGTCATGCAGGGGGCTCCTCGCGCGGGGCGCCCCGCGTTTGGGGCTCACCGCGACGGCGCCTACCTTACCGCGAAGCTGTGGCTCGGCCGATCGGATTTGGCCCGAAATCCTCCCAAAAGCGCCGGCCTATTCCTGGCGGAGCCGCAGTTCTACAGCGCGAGCGTGGCCGTCGAGCCCTTCGGCCCGGGCGAACGCCGCGATGTGGCGACCCTGCAAGGCCAAGGCTGAGCGATCGTAGGTGATGAGCGAGGTACGGGCGAGGAAGTGGTAGACACCCAACGGCGAGCCGTACCTGACCGCCCCACCCGTCGGCAAGACGTGGGAAGGCCCGGCCAAGTAGTCGCCTGCTGCTTCCGGCGTCATCGGTCCGACGAAGATGGCTCCGGCACGCTTGACGGCGCGTGCCACTTCCTCGGCTGCCTCCGTGTGCACGGAGACGTGCTCTGCCGCGAGGGCCGAGGCCACGCTCGACAGGTGCACGCGATCCGGAACGACCAGCGCCAAACCGTGGGCCGCTAGCGAGGCCTCGGCGATCGCTCGGCGCGGCAGGTCGGCTAGCTGAAGCGTGAGCTCCTGGCGCACTCGGTCGACGAAAGCCTCGCTCCGGCACAGCAAGAGCGCGTACGCCGCCTCGTCGTGCTCAGCCTGGGAGAGCAAATCGGCAGCCACCCAGCTTGGGTTCGCGGCGTCGTCGGCGAGCACTAGGATTTCGCTCGGCCCCGCGAGCCCGTCGATGTCGACCTCCCCGAACACCAGGCGCTTGGCCGCTGTGACGTAGAGGTTCCCCGGACCCACGATCTTGTCTACGCGCGGTACGCTCTGCGTTCCATACGCGAGTGCGGCGATCGCCTGGGCGCCGCCGGCGTCCAGGATGGCCGTGACGCCCGCTAGGTGGGCGGCGGCCCTGACTTCCACGCTCACCTGCGGGCACGCCAGGATGACCTCGGCTACGCCGGCCACCTTGGCCGGGATGGCGGTCATCAGCACGCTGGAAGGGTAGTTGGCCTTGCCGCCGGGCGCGTACACGCCGGCCTTGTCAACGGGCAGCACTCGGCTCTCGAGGCTGATGCCGCCCTCCGTGTAGGCGAAGCCTTCGAGGTGTCGCTTCTGGTGGTCGTGGTAGCTCCTCACTCTATCTGCAGCGAGCGTAAGCGCATCTCGTACGGCTGGCGGCAGGCCAGCGAGGGCCGCCTCGCCGCCGTAGTCGCGGATGAGCAGCGGCGCGGGTCGGCGTTGCTCGAACTTTTCAACGAAGCGCAGGACGGCGGCGTCGCCGTCACGGCGCACGTCGGCGAGGATCTCGCGCACGGCGGGCTCGACGCGTTCCAGGTCGCTGTCGCCGCGTCGCTCAAGGCGCTTTAGCGCGGCGCTGTAGGCCTCACTGGGCGCACTAACAGAAGGGAAGGTGAGACTCATTGGACAGCGCGGCTCAGCTCAGGTCCAGTGCCCGGCCTTGACCGCCGCCGGATCATAAGCACGAATCTTCGGTCCGAGGGCTTCGCGGAACACTTGTTCGTCATCCGCATCCAGATCGCGCTCGGGGAAACCCTTGGCGACCTCCATTCCGATCGCCAAAATCCGCAGAAATAGCGCAAAACTAGAGGCACAGAGCCGCGGCTTCCAGTTGTCGGTGCCGTTCATGGCCGTGTAGACGAGGCAGTCCCCCTCCGCGTCGGGGGCCGCCGTGTCCAAGAAGTACGGATCCCCCAGCAGGCTGCTATGTCCGATGATGACCCAGCTTGCGCGCCAACCCTGCGGCCCGGCTTGGCCCTGCGGGCGCAGCTGACCGTCCTCGGTGAGCGCGAAGCCGCGCTGTTCCCCGAGCAAGGCGGTCGAGGGGATGAGCCGGACGCGTTCGACGGGCGTGCTGGTCTCGAGGTCGACCGGATCACAGGCCAGCAAGAACTCCCGGAAGCGTCGGGGTACTCGCAGCGTGCCGCGCAGCTCTTGGACGACGGAGGCTTCCGCCTTGCCCCACTGCACGGGCAGCCTGCGCAGTTCGAAGGAACGTCGCAGTGCCGCAATCGATTCTGCCAGATCGCTGTCCAAGGCTTCCGAAAGCCCTTGCCGGGCGAATGTAGGGGGCGCCCTGAAGCGCTGAAGCGGAGGGCTAACAGTCCTTATTTACTTGCTCTGTCGGTTTAGGCAAGCGAGAAGCGCCGCGTTCAGAAGGTGTATCTGAGGCCGATTCCGCTCAGCCAGGCGAGCGGCGGCTCGGTATCGCGATCGCGCTTCAGGCCCTGCTGGTAGTTTCGCACCCCTCCGTGCAGGGCGAGGGCAAGGTGGGGGCTGACCTGGTACCACTCGAAGCCCAGCTCCACGCTCTGGTACACGTTCAACTCTTCGGCGTTGGGGTAGCCGTAGACCTCCAGCACATCTTCGGTGGCTTCGCCTCC
>JANNWK010000059.1:0-5767 GCA_031408355.1 Myxococcales bacterium | reverse complement strand
GACTGTTGTAGGGCCTGCGGCGGAAACGACAACAGTCGATTGAGCGCTTCGCAACCGTGGCATAAAGTCACGCTGCGACAAAAATGAGCGCGACTAGTGAGCCGACTGACGCTCTTTCGACCCCTGGGTCGTCGATTCGCTAGCGACAGCGAACGTCCCCGACTGCAGCTGGTGGACCGCTCCCAAGAGGTTGATTTCCTTGACCAGAAGGTCGCGTGGCACTGGCTTTTCGAGCAGCAGCGGGACCGTTTTCACTCCGGCCTGAGCCGCGCTCTGGGCGATCAACGGGATAGAACGGTAGATGTCCCCGCTCAGGAATAGGAAACGGTTCGCCAGGTGCGGGTGAATCTCGCAAACCCGCTCGAAGAGCTCGTTCCCCTTCATGACCGGCATCGAAACGTCGGACACGACCACGTCGAAATGGCTACCGTTAGCCAAGCGGTCCAGGGCTTCGGCGCCGTTGCGTGCGGTCACCACGTCGAACTCGCGCAGCATCAGCGCGGTAGCTCGCAGGACCAGCGCTTGGTCGTCGACCAGTAGCACCCGCAGGCGGCGCGTGGAGGGCTCATCCTCCAAGCCCAGGCTGCCGGCGGAGTTCGCTTTGACGCTGCAGGCGGGGCAGCGCCAGAGTGGCTCCTGCCCAGAATTCGCAAGCTGGGCCGTCCATCCGTGGCGCGCCAGGAGCACGAAACCCCACTCGATCGCCTCAGACGAAGAACCACAGTCCTGACATCGTACGTCTGAGGTGGTCATGGGCATTCTTGCTGCAAACCTTGGGCCGGGGTTTGGGACGTATTGTCCCAGCGCTGTCGGTGCTCTTCGCGCGCTCGATGGGGGCGGGTATGCTGTTCGAGCCATGCCACCCGACACGAAGGCATCGACCGCGGAGCGCGAGCAGACCGACGAGAGCTTGCGCGCCGAGCGCGCGACGACGGATCACGTGCTCGGTGAGGAGCAAGTGGCGATCGATGACGTGGCCGACGCCGTGATCGGGCGCGCCCGGATCCGCGCCGACGCGGTGCTCGCCCGCGCACGTGCGGCGGCGGATGAACGGACCGCCGGTGCCAAGTTCGGGACGTCCGTCCCACCCGCAACCCAGGGCGACCGCGCGCGGGAAGACCGAGCGCTGCGCGCAGAACGAGCCGATGCCGACGAGATCGTGCGCGTGGAGCGCGCCAAGTACGCCGCGCTGCTCGGCGAGGAGCGTGGCGAAACCGACCAGGATCTCTTGGTCGAACGCGCACGCGCCGATCACGCGCTTGCCACGCGCGACGACGTCTTGGGCCTGGTGAGCCACGAGCTGCGCGGCATGCTCAACTCAATCCAGCTATGCGCAGGGCTGCTCGCCAAGCACCCTGATCGCTCGGGCACGTATTCCGAGCGCATTCTGCGCTCGAGCGCGCGGATGGACCGCCTAATCGGCGATCTGGTGGACGTCGTGAGCATCGAAGCGGACACGCTCGCTGTGACGCTAGAGTCGTCCGATTCGGCCGAGGTCGTGAAGGAAGCGCTCGAGAATTTTCAGGCGCAGGCCGCAGCCAACGGCGTCGCGCTCAGCGCCGAAGCCGTCGGAACGTCGTTGCCGGCCGTGTTTGACCCTGCACGCATCCTGCAAGTGCTGGTCAATCTACTCAGCAACGCGATCAAGTTCACACCGCGTGGCGGCAAGGTCAGTGTCCGCGTCGAGCGTGTCGGCGCGGAACTGCGCTTCGCCGTTCGCGATAGCGGCGTAGGCATTCCCGAAGACAAGCTCGATGCCGTATTTCAGCGCTTCCTGCAGCTCACGCGCAACGATCGACGGGGGCTCGGGCTCGGGCTCTACATCTCAAGGTGCATCGTGCAGGGACACGGCGGGCGTATCTGGGTGGAGAGCACGGTTGGGGAGGGCAGCACCTTCTATTTCACACTGCCGCTCGCGGCAGGCCTGGCCTGACGCGCACAGCGCCTCCCGAAGCCGACGCCCAAGGGCCCTTAGCCGAGCTCTGCGCTGGTTACGAAGGTTTTGCCTGGCCACTCGGAGCACGGAAGCGCGGCGGGCCCGCTCGTGTCACACGATGGCGTTGACCGCGAGCACACCGCGCTGGCGAGCTCGCGTGAGAACAGGGTCACCGATACTCGAAGACGCCCTTGAGGTCCTCTGTCTGCGAGATGGGAGTGCCGTCTTTTATCGATGTGGCTCTAAACTGATAGATCATGCCGGCTTCTAGCGCGGGTCCGCCGTATTCAAGCGTCACGGCCTTGCTGCCCTTCGGCCCGACGAGGCCCGCCTCCTCCCAAACCGGGTTGCCGAGCGCATCGTAGACGACCACGGTGTACGTATCCTCGGACGAGTCGTCGGCCCACGAGAAAGTCGGCGTTCCGCTGACGACTTCGATCCCGTCAGCACCGGGCGATCTCACTGCCAAAGCCTCAGTGACTTTGAAGCCCTCGCTCACCTCAAGGTCCTGTCCGCTCACTTTAATGTGCACGATCTCCGTTCCGCCGATGCTGGTGTCGGGGTCGCGCACCAGGTCGTCGTTCTCGAAGGCTGCCAAAACGACGTAGCGACCGTCAGGTACGTTGGGTATCGAGAAAGCGCCAGAGACCGGGAAGGCTCGCAAGCCTGGCGGGGCTTCGCCACGGGCGGCGTTCTCGTCGAAGGTTTCTTCCAACACCAGGATTACGCTGGTCATGGAGCCACCCGGTGCGTTCACGATCTGGATCGTGCCGCTTACGGCTGCCAATGCGGCCGATAAGAAGCCCAGGTTGACGCCTGCAGTGACCTCGCCCGCGGTGACCTTCGCGCTCTTGGTTTCGAGGTTCACGCCGGGCGCGTAGCCCGTAACCTGCACGTCGCCCGCCGGCACGTTGAACACGGTGTACGAGCCGTCGCGATCAGCGAGACCCGTAAGGCCCGCTGCCATGACCAGCGTGCCCCCGGGGCTATCGCTGGTGACCTTGCCGCTGACGCTGCCGAGGCCAGTCGCGTCCCCGAGGGGGATGAGCGCGATCGTCGTCGTTGCATTCTCGACCGCAGGCAGGTCGCCACCACCGCTACCCAGGTCAACAGGCAACGCCGCACGGGGAGCGCTGGGGAAGGTAAGGTAGCCGAGCGCGTCGGCGCGTAGCGTGACGTCGCTGTCGCTATTGGCGAACGTACCGTCTGCGTTGCGCACGACCGGCACCCTGAGCGAGTACGTTCCCTTGCTGTCGCTCACGGCAACCGGTGAAACGGCGACTCCATTCGCGTTACGCGCGACCACCTGCGCCCCCGCGATCCCGCTCTCGTCGAGCGCGTCGATGACCCTGCCTTTGATCGTGATGGGTGCGAAGCACTGCGGCTCGCCGCCTTGGACCTCTTCGCACACCTTGTCGGCTTCACAGCCCGATTTGCCGGAGAGCGAGCAGCTAGCCTTTGCGTTCTCTTCCTTATCGCCACCACAAGCCGTAAGCGCAGACGCAACGAGCGCCAACCAGGCAGAGTACTTCAAGCGATTCATGCGGACGATCCCTTTGAACAATGGCGTAAGAAACAGCCGGTAAGCCCGTGCGTAGACGCACCTGTGCAATGAGTGGGGGCAGTGCAGGCGGATTATGAGGGTGCTGCGCGTTCTTCCAATTATGGCGATTATGGACGCGCATGTAGGTGTAGGTCCGCGCGCGCAAACGTAAACGCGCGAGCTTCCCATCGCGTGAAGTCGTGCGTGTTGCAGCATCGAGTATGCGCTGCGCTAGGCGTCACCAGCCAAGGATGGCCGGGTTAACTCGGCCACCCCGATGGCGTTGCGACACTCGCGTTGTGCGAGGCAGTGCGACCCTGACCATGGGTTGCGACACCTTCGCCCGAAGTGAGTGGCAAACCATGCTCTGCACAATCAACCTAGTCAGCTTCAGCGGGCGTACAGCCTCAGGGCCAGGCCAGGGCCAGGCCGGTGCCTCAGGGCGTGGGGGAACCGACAGGAGCAGCCGACGCAGGCTGGGCTGCGGCCGCGGGCCCCGGCGCTGGCGCGACACAGTCGCCCTCGACACAAACGCGGTCACCCTCGAAAAGGAGCTAGCGGACGCTGCAACGAAATGACGCGAGCCTCGAACTTCTACGCGTGACATCGATAGGACACGAAATCGTTGCTTGATCAACCTGTTTCCCCCGTGGCTCCATCGGCGTCCCTTGGCCAACTCGACGTCGAGCAAGAGGGCGCAACTTTGGCGCCGCGCCCAGCGCATTGCACAGGTGCGCCATCCCAATTTGGTGCCCATGCTTCCGCTGCCGGGCGGCGCTGGGCTCACGCCGCTTGCGAACCAGGGGCACCCGCTTTCGGACTTCACGCCGGGCGGCACCTTCAAGCGGTTCGAGCTCGAGCAGGTAGTACGGCTAGTGCTCGATGTGCTGAGCGGCCTGACCGCGCTCCACCAGGACTTCGAGGATGGCGTCGGCTTTCTACACGGCCAAGTCTCGCCGCAAGTCATCTACCTGAGCGCAGACGGTACCGTGCGACTCTTGCCCTTGTTGAGTCGGCATTGGATGCCCGAGGCGCAGCCGAGCTCGACCGGCTATACTGCGCCCGAGATTCTACTCGGCGAACGCGCAGACCCGCGCTTCGATCTCTTCAGCGTGGGCGCCATGCTGTGGGAAGCGCTGGCCGGCACGCCGCTTTTTCCGGACCCTTCGCTCGAGGCGGTGCTGGCGCGTTGGCAGGGCGGCAAGCTCCCGCCGCTCGTGGCAAGAGTAAATAGCCCACAGGCGCTCGCACTCTGCGCGATCGCCGAGCGCGCCATTTCGCCGTACCCCGTGCTGCGCTTCCAAAGCGCCGTCGAGCTCAGCAAAGCCATAGTTGCCGCGGCGGCGCCGCCCGTCGCCAAGCCTCAGGTAGCCGTCGCCAAGAAGCCGCTAGTCGTCGTCAAGCCCGAGGAGGCTCGACCGCAGCTCCTAGTCGAAGCGCCCGCGTTGATCCAAACGCTACCTGCCGCGCCGCACCGCACTTTGACCCCCCCGGCAACGGTGTTCGACGTCGAACCCGCGCAGGTCTGCACGGTGGAGGCGGGAGCTGGAAAGAGCCAAACCCGCGCCGTGCTCGACGCTGTGCGGCGCGCCACGCTCGGTCGCGAATGGGTCGTCGGCCTCGCCGCTGCGGGTCTGGCCGCCGCGGTGGTACTCATGCTGTTCAGGCCGGCGTCTGCTGCTCGGCCCAGCGCGGCCGCGCCCAGCCCGCCAACGCTGCCCATCGCCGTCGCGCCCGTCGTCCCGAGCCCGGAGCCCGAGAGCCCGCCACCCGCAGCGCCCCCGCCGCTGCCAAGCACCTCCGCTTCGGTCCTAGCGCCCGGCTCAGCCCCGAGCGTCTTCGTTCCCGCGCCGCCCTCCTACACCAAGCGCTCGAGCGCACAGCGCAACCACGACCGACGCCAGACCACAGGGCTTGGGGACTACGGCATCTAGCGACAAGAACTTGAACCGTCGTTCCATATCAATGCACCAGGCTTCAGCGGCGAAGGCGAGCGTCAGCGAGTTCGTCCGCTGCAAGCCTTTGTCAAGCCGTTGCAGCAGACGGGCGCGCGTCGTCGCGGCCTGAACCCTGCCACTTCTCGCCCGTGGTGAAGTACCACGGGCTCGCTCGCCGCCACCTGCTACTCGTTAGCCAGAGCGGGAAATCCCAATCTTCGGCGCGAATCTCCAGCTGGATCGAGGCCCATCGACCGGTTATACTCCGGGTATGAAAACGGCTGTCTCCGTTCCGGATCAAGTCTTCGACGAGGCCGAGCACCTCGCGAAAAGGCTCAAGATTTCTCGCAG